>CANQIS010000069.1 GCA_947624115.1 uncultured Bacilli bacterium | reverse complement strand
TATTACACTAACTTTTGTCATTGTAAAACTTCACCTATTTATATTATTTTTATAAAACTTTTGTCCTTCCCTTTGCACCTATACAATCCCCATTTATGTTATATATTGCAACACTAGTTATATTTTTCATATCATCTAAATATCTATTAAGTAAATCATCTATTGAAATAAATTTTGGAATGTCATCTTCATCAATTATTGAATCACAATCTGCAAATCCAGTCATAAATCCTTCTATGGTTTTACTATATTCACCTATAGAATACTTATCATCATAAAAATAAACAATTCTAAAACCTTCTATATACTCTTGTCCAGAATTATTAGTTTTTAATTCAATTGGTAAAATTTTCATTTTCATCAACTCCATCTAAAAATATATCATATTATTTATATTTTAATTAATATTTATTCTGTTTTTAAAATTATTATTTGTAATAGTAATTAAAGATAAAATTTCTTCAAACTATTTAATTTCTGCTAATCGTTCTTCAGGACAATACTCATATAAATTTTCATTAGAAGAATTATTTACTAAGGAAGACATTCTAATAATAAATGCTTCTAAACTATTTTCACTATATGATATTTTTTCTGGATTAGCATGCTCTATTTCATGTAATAAAACTTGTAATATAGATAAATTTTTATATAAATTTTTTCTATATCAATCTTTATTAATTAACACTTATATCATATCATTTATATATTTTGTTAGTACTTTTTTCAATAGCTATAAGTTCAAGGCTACAATTTTATTTTACCATAGATACTCTATATAATAATTAAAGAACTCAATTAGAGTTCTTTAATTTTATATTTTTCAAAATGCATGTAATATATTAGTTTTAATTTTTTCTATAGCTTTTTCTAAACGATTCATATTATATTTAAATAGCCAATTAAAATTTTTATAGTCTTCAATTATATTATTATTCATCCAATCAGGATATTTAAATTCTAGTAAATTAATTAATTTATAACAATTTTCTTTTTATATAATGGTTCATTAATCCATAACATAGTATTTTCAACTCTAATTTCTGCATTATATATTGGTACTATTACACTAACTTTTGTCATTGTAAAACTTCACCTATTTTTTAATATATTGTCGGGCTTTTTCTGGAAAATCATTAATTACATATAATGGTAATTCGCCAGTTTCAATTTCACTTTGAAATTTATTAATTATATTATTTATTTTGTTATAATGAGACATTGGTTTTTTATCATCCCACGAATATAACATCATGTTTTTATCAATAACTTTTTGAACTACTTTTTCATTTAATAAAACATATTCTAAACTAACTCCATCAAAATCCATATCTAATGGTGTTAAATTTCCATTTTTATTTATTAAAGCAATTACTTTTAAGTCTGGTAACTTATTTTTTATTCTAAATAAAGCATCAAAATTATAACCTTCTAATGTTAAATCTCTATTCTGATAATCATATTTTTTTAAAATTTCAATAATATTATCTTCAAAATATGTTTGTTTTCTATTTGAATATTCAGCAATTTTACCTTTTAGTTCAATTAACATATGTTTATTTGGACTATAATTTTGCATTACTTCATCAAATGTTGCAATTTGTGAACTTTTTTTACCAAGATTACGATATTGTTCGAAAAAATATTTATCTTTATTGAAAATATTATACCCTTTTTGTGATAATTGGTCTACAAATTGAGTTGTAAATCTTAATTTTTGCAATTCTTCTAAGGTCAAATCTTGAATTCTACCCTTAGCATTAGTAGTCCCATTTACTGTTGCATTATGCATTATAACAATTTTATCATCTTTTGTTGGTCTAATGTCAAATTCTGTTCCATCAATTTCTGGAATATTAGAACAAGACATAATTGCTTCATAAGAATTTTCAGTTGCTAAACCTTGATTTCCTCTATGACCTAATATTTTAATATTATCCATAAAAAATCCCTCTTTTCATTGCAAAAGTATTCTAATACTTGAGTAATAATTTGTCAATATATTTCCTAAAAGAAAAACACCATAAAGGTGTTATAAAGTTGGATACATAGCAATACCCATAGGTAAACCTACTAAATACCATAATATAACTATTAACAATAATACTAATGATAACATCAAGAATGTTGAACTCATAAGTTTTATCGTACCAAAAATCGTTATATTATGTTCGTTATCATAATTGTATTTTTGCATGAAAGCTAGCATAATAAAGAAATATATATACATAGGTGTAATACATTTTCCTATACCATCAGCTATTCTAAAAACAAATTGAGTAAAATCTGGAGTAATGTTGGCTCTCATAAATAGTGGAACAATAACTGGTGACATCAATGTCCACTTTGTCATCGTAGATGGTATAAATATTCCAATTATAATTACCGCAATAAAGAAAATAATAATCAACAAAATGCCCGATAATTGTAAAGCACTTATTTGATCAATTATAATGGTTGCAACAACTGTACCTATATTTGACCAATCTAATAAAGCTATCATCTGTGAAAAGAAAAATAATAAGACAAAAACGTAACCTAAATTATCAAAACTATATCCAAGTCCAATACTAAATTCGTTAGTATTTTTTATATTTCCTGAAATTCGACCATATATTAAACCACAAATCATCATTATTACACTAATAATAAAGATTATAGAATTTGCAAATGGTGAATTACTTGAAAATAATTGCCCAATATAATTAGTTTCATTTTTATCTAAAAGCAAACCCGAATTTGGCAAACCAGGTATAATCATATATGCAATTGCAATAAGCATAATTGCTAATGCTATATTGGAATATAGTAAAGCTTTTTTAGAATCAACAGTATCTTCTTTTTCATATTTTTTTATTACTTCAAATTTTGGTACTAAAAATTTATTCATTATAATAGAACTAACAAATGAAAAAATAGCTGTACCAAATATTAATATATATATATTTGAAAAAAGCTGATATTTATAGTTTTTGTCAACTTCTAAACTAGCTGAAGCTTCAGTTAACATACCAAGTAAATATTCATCATAATTATAAATTAAGCCTAATCCATAGCCTAGGCATATTGACATAAACGATATTAATATACCCATCATCGCATTTCGATTAGCATATTTATAAACTATTCCAACAATAGGTATTAAAATAATAAAACTATATTCGCCAATTATGCTAGATATAATACTAATAAAAATTGTAAAAAAGATTAATATAGACGTTTTTACTTTTTTTAGATTGCTTAAAACAATTTTAAATAAACCACTTTTTTCACAAATACCAATTCCTAATAATATTATAATTAATAAAATGACTGGTTCTAATTTTTGAAAATTGTTAATTGCGTTGCTTAATAAAAATTTAATACCAGCACTGCTCAAAATATTATTTACAGTAACAATTGATGTTTCAAGTGTTTCGTTTTCAATATGTGTTTGTTGTCCACTAATTGATAGAGTGGAAAAGATTGCACTCGATATTGTAATAATTGCGATAAAGATTAGAATCATAATAACTGGTCCTAAAAATAATTTTTGCTTTTTTTTCTTTTTCATAAATTACCACTAAAAAATTCCTTTATTATAATTTTTTATCCTTCCCTTTTTATTTTAATAGGTTTTAATTTTTTTTAATTTTTTATTAAATTCTATCCTAGGCAACATTATTGAACGGTTGCATTTTAAACATTTAATTTTGATATCTGCTCCTATTCTGGTTATTTCCCATTCATTTGATCCACATGGGTGTTGTTTTTTCATAATGACAATACTTCCTAATTTATATTCTTTATCCATTATGAATCACCAACTGCTGATAAGGAATTGTAATGCCATTTTTTTCTAATTCAATTTTTATGGCTCTTAATATTTCTCTTTGAATTTCATAATTTTTTAAAGGGGTTGTTTCAACGGTAATGCGATATTCTACACCAGAGGAATCTAATTTATTGACACCTAGTAATGTAACCTCACCCTTGATATTTTTCAATTCCTTAGTTAATTTTTGACATAAATTATTAATAATTTCTTCAGCTTTTTTGTTATCATCTTCATAAGCTATTTGAAAGTCAACTATTGCTAATGAATTAGATAAATTATAATTAATTACTTCATTTATATTACGATTAGAAATTATTTTTACTTGTCCAGTATAAGATTTAATTTTTGTTGTTTTTAAGCCTAAATGAATTACTTCACCTTTAAATCCATTAATTTCAATTGTATCTCCTACATAGAATTGATTTTCAAATATTATAGATATACCAGAAATAATGTCTTTTAATAAATCTTGAACAGCTAAACCAGCCACTAATCCAACTACTCCTAAAGATGTAACTAATGTTTTAGTATCAATTCCAAAAACATCAAGAATCATTAAAAGTGCAACAATCATGATAAAATATTTAACAACATTATTGATAATACTAATTAATGTTTCCTGTTTTTTATTGTTGGTTTTATTGGATTTAAGTTTTAGTGTCCTTTTGATTATTTTACTAATTATCTTGTAGGTAATAATACTAATAAAAATAATTAAAATTGGAGCAACTATTTCTTTTATTAAAATTTTATCCATTATATTTTTCATATAACACCTTTGATATAAATTATCCCTTTATATCCATTATTTCTAGAATTCTATTCAAATCGGCAGTATTAGCAAAACCTATAATAATTTTATTATCTTTAATTTTTATTTTTGAATCATATTTTTCTGTTAATAAATTTTCGACATATTTGTAATTATTGTTATCATTTTGTGTATGTCTTGTTATAGGCATTTTTTTCTTTATTTCATCATTATCAGATATTTGTTCAATTTCTCTTACTGCTAATTTTTCAGCAACAATTTTATTAGCTAATTCAATAATTTTATTGTTGTCTTCCATTTTACTTAATACTCTAGCATGACCCATAGATAATTCGCCTTTTATTACTTTTTCTTGGACTTCTTGAGGAAGACGCAATAAACCTAACATATTAGTAACGTGGCTACGACTTTTTCCGACTTTTGTGGATAATTGATCTTGAGTTAAACCTAAATTTGTAATCATTGATTTATACGCTAAAGCCTCTTCAATGCAATTTAAATTTTCTCTTTGTAAATTTTCTAAAAGTGCTATTTCCATCATTAATTCGTCAGATAAATTTCTAACAATAGCTGGAATTTTTTCTAAGCCTGCTAATTTTGATGCTCTTACACGTCTTTCACCGGCAATTATTTCATAACCTTTAATACTTTTCTTTACGATAATTGGCTGAAAAACACCATGTTCTTTAATTGAATTTGATAATTCTTGTAAAGCTTCTTCGTCAAAATTTTTTCTTGGTTGATAAGGGTTTGCTCTTAATTCATCTAAACTGATTTCAATTATTTCTTCTTTATTAGAACTTTCATATAATTTACTTTCTAATTTTTGAATATTATTAATATCCAAATCTAAATTTTCAGAATTAAATAATTGTTCTAAACCACGGCCTAGTGCTTTTTTCTTAGTTTCCATTTCTACTTATCACTTCCTTAGCTAAATTTAAATATGCCTCTGTTCCACGACTATGTGGATCATAAGCTATAATTGGTTTACCATGACTTGGTGCTTCTGATAACCTAACTAGTCTTGGAATTATTGTATCATATACTCTTTCTTTAAAATAACTTTTAACTTCTTCAACTACTTCTAATCCTAAATTAGTACAACTATTTAACATTGTTAATAGAACACCTTCTATTTGTAAATCTGGATTATATGTTTTTTGAGCCATCATAATAGTTGCTACTAGTTGCATAATACCTTCAAGCGCAAAAAATTCACATTGAACAGGGATAATAACCGAATCAGATGCAGTTAAAGCATTCGTAGTTAAAATACCTAATGATGGTGGACAATCAATTATAATGTAATCAAAGTGTTCTTTAATACTATCTAAATGTTTTTTCAATTGAACATTTCGATTGAATTCTTTATCTTCATGACTTTTATCCATTAATTCAATATCAATTCCAGCTAAATTAATTGAGGCAGGTATGACATATAAATTTTTAAATTTTGTTTTGACAATAGTATCTTCAATACTACATTCATCAATCATTAAATTATATACGCCATTTTTTATATCACCTTTATCAATTCCTACTCCTGTCGAAGCATTTCCTTGTGGATCTAAATCTACTAATAAGACTCTTTTTTTTAAAGCTCCTAACGACGCAGCTAAATTTATACTTGAAGTTGTTTTGCCAACTCCACCTTTTTGATTAACGAGTGCAATTATTTTTCCCATACTATCACCATTTTCTAACCTAACTCTCTTAATATTTTATCATATCTTATTAATAAAATCTATCATTTCAATTAAAAAGAATAAATTTTATTTAATATAAAAAAATGTTATTAGTTTTTTCTAATAGCATATCTCTTTTATTGAATATTATGTAATTAACTTAAATTTTTTATTTCTTCTATTGATAAATTTGTGCACTTTGAAATTAAATTTATATCTAAATGCTCAGCTAACATATTTTTAACAACATTATTTTTTTCTTGATTAATTCCCTGAGAAATACCCTCATTTTTTCCAATAGCAATACCCTCCGCTTTTGCGTCGTTATATACTGCTCTAAAATCAACTTTTTCATTCATCATCATATTATAAATATCTTCCATTTTTTTCCACTCACTTTCTTCTTGGTTATATTTTTCCATTGTTATTAATATTTCTTTTAATTCTTCTTTACTTATTATTTGTTTTAATTTTTTTAAATCATCTGTTTTAAACATATTTACGATTTCATAATATTTACTTTTCTTATTATTTATATCTACTTTTGTTAAATCAAATATTTTCAATTCTAATTTATTGTTAAAGATTTTATTATTTCTTTTTTTTAATTTTATTAAATCACATATATCTTCACTATTCATTGAATAATTAATTATTGCATATACTTTAATAGATTTTAAATTTTGATAATTATCGCCTTCTTTTAGTCCATAGTTAGAAATTATCTTTGATGTATAATATAATAATCTATCTTTAAAATTATGTTCATTTAAATTTTGTAATTCTAAAATAACAATGTCATTATCTATTTCTAATAATAAATCAACTATTCCGACTTTTTCATTTTTGTTTGATATAATAAGTTCTGGATTTAATAATTTTAGATTATTTGTTTTAACATCAAATAAATTCAATAATAATACTTTTAAATATTTTTCTTCTGTAAATATTTTTTTAAATAAATGATCATTTAATAATGTATAGAATTTTTCCATTTTTTACCTCCTATAATAAATATAGAAAATTTATGGTCAAAATTCCTTTTTATTTTTAAAAAAATTTTTATTTTATGGCATTTATTTCTGAAATAGGTAAGTTTGTTATTTCTGATATTAGATTAATATCAAGATTTTTTTGCTAACATATTTTTAACAACATTATTTTTTTCTTGGTTAATTCCCTGAGAAATACCCTCAATTTTACCAATGGCAATACCCTCATTTTTTCCAATAGCAATTCCCTCATTTTTTCCAATAGCAATTCCTTCCGCTTTTGCGTCGTTATATACTGCTCTAAAATCAACTTTTTCATTCATCATCATATTATAAATATCTTCCATCTTTCTCCACTCACTTTCTTCTTGATTATATTTTTCCATTGTTATTAATATTTCTTTTAATTCTTCTTTACTTATTATTTGTTTTAATTTTTTTAAATCATCTGTTTTAAACATATTTACGATTTCATAATATTTACTTTTCTTATTATTTATATTTACTTTTGTTAAATCAAATATTTTCAATTCTAATTTATTATTAAAGATTTTATTATTAAGATATTTTAATTTTACTATACTTTTAATATTCTCATTATCTAATGAATAATTAATTATCGCATATACTTTAATAGATTTTAAATTTTGATAATTATCACCTTCTTTTAAACCATAGTTAGAAATTATCTTTGATGTATAATATAATAATCTATCTTTAAAATTATGTTCGTTTATATTTTGTAATTCTAATATAACAATGTCATTATCTATTTCTAATAATAAATCAACTATTCCAACTTTTTCATTTTTATTTGATATTACTAATTCTGGGTTTAATAACTTTAAATTATTTACTTTGACATCAAATAAATTCAATAATAATATTTTTAAATATCTTTCTTCTGTAAATATTTGTTTAAATAAATGATCATTCAATAGTGTATAGAATTTTTCCACTTTTTTACCTCCTATAATAAATATAGAAAATTTATGGTCAAAATTCCTTTTTATTTTTAAAAAAATTTTTATTTTATGGCATTTATTTCTGAAATAGGTAAGTTTGTTATTTCTGATATTAGATTAATATCAAGATTTTTTTGCTAACATATTTTTAACAACATTATTTTTTTCTTGGTTAATTCCCTGAGAAATACCCTCAATTTTACCAATAGCAATACCCTCTCTTTTTCCAACATTTATTCCATCTTCATAGGCTGCACTATAATCAACTTTTTCATTCATCATCATATTATAGATATCTTCCATTTTTTTCCACTCACTTTCTTCTTGGTTATATTTTTCCATTGTTATTAATATTTCTTTTAATTCTTCTTTACTTATTATTTGTTTTAATTTTTTTAAATCATCTGTTTTAAACATATTTACGATTTCATAATATTTACTTTTCTTATTATTTATATTTACTTTTGTTAAATCAAATATTTTCAATTCTAATTTATTATTAAAGATTTTATTATTAAGATATTTTAATTTTACTATACTTTTAATATTCTCATTATCTAATGAATAATTTAAAATCACATATACTTTAATAGATTTTAAATTTTGATAATTATCGCCCTCTTTTAGTCCATAGTTAGAAATTATCTTTGATGTATAATATAATAATCTATCTTTAAAATTATGTTCATTTAAATTTTGTAATTCTAAAATAACAATGTCATTATCTATTTCTAATAATAAATCAACTATTCCGACTTTTTCATTTTTGTTTGATATAATAAGTTCTGGATTTAATAATTTTAGATTATTTGTTTTAACATCAAATAAATTCAATAATAATACTTTTAAATATTTTTCTTCTGTAAATATTTTTTTAAATAAATGATCATTTAATAGTGTATAGAATTTACTCATAATTAACTTATAATTAAATTATATCGCAACTATTTTTATTTGACAATAGTTATTAAATAATTTAATTGTCAATTAACACCTCCTATATATAATATATAAAATTATTAGTAAAATCCCTTTTTTATTTACTAAAAAAATCTTTTTTTAGTAATTGATATATATAATATTAAAAAAATAACAAAACAAGTTTTGTTATCCGTCCCCTTTGGGGACCTTTTATTTTGATATAATTTATTATATAATT
>CANQIS010000068.1 GCA_947624115.1 uncultured Bacilli bacterium | reverse complement strand
CTTTATCTAACATAATGGCTTTGAAGATACAATCATAAACACCTAACATTAATTTTTCATTTTTTACTTTTTCGATTTTATCACCTCCTTCTATAATAAATATATAAAAAATAATGATAAAATCCTTTTTTTATGAAAAAGTTTTTTTAAAAATTTGTAAAATGATGAAATTTATGGATAAAGAGGGCTTGCAATTACAAATCAGAAATGTTATAATTTAAATATCATAATAAAAGGGAGATGTTTAAATTATGATGAGAAATAATAATAAAAAAAGAGGATTTACATTAATAGAATTATTGGCTGTAATTGTAATACTAGCAGTAATAGCTTTAATAGCCGTACCTCAAATATTAAACATTTTAAATAGAGCAAGATTAAGTGCAGCTGAAGATTCTGCTTATGGGATAGCAAAAGCAGCCGAAACTTATGTAACAAGTTTTATGTTACAAAATAATGGAGCAATACCAAGTGAAGAGTTAGAATTTGAATGTACAACAGATGGTTGTAATTTAAAAAATACATTAACTGATTATAATATAGAAAATTTAGATAAATTGGATTTTAAAGGTAAGAAACCTACAAGTGGAAATGTATATATTAATGAAGATGGTTTAATATCATTAAGATTAGAACTAGATAATTTTTGTGCTTATAAATCATATAGTAGTAATGAGATAAATGTAACTAACGGACCATGTTATGAAAATTTATGGTATACTAATAGAAAATATCCAATTACGCAAAAAGGTATAACAATTGATTATGATTATGATACTCAAATTTATACTGTTAATGGTACTTCAACAGCAAATAAAAATTTAATTATGATGACGCCAGATATGATAAATTACAATTTTAAAGAAAATGACAAATATAGTGTAAAAATGTTTTATGCTGGTGGGAATATTACTGAAAACGGCGGTTATAGTGTAGTAAAAATGGATTTTCTTGATAGAAATGATAGTGTTTATTTTAATGGAGTTCAAAAACAAATTGAAAATTCTCATGTTTCTACACTAGATACTAGCAGATCATATACAATCGAAGATGTTGTTGCACAAAATGCTAAGGGTTATAAATGCTCAATAGGTAATTGGGGTGGTCAAGTAACTTTCGATAACTATAAGATAAAAGTTTATTTTGGAAAAGAAGGACCAGAGGAATATATTCCAAATATAAAAGATATAAAGTAATAATTATTATTAGAATATTATGTTTTTTTGATTTTATTATAGTATTAATACTTTTTTTAGTTTTTGTTTTGTGTTACATAATTTTTGGCTAATTCTTATTTTTTTTATTTGTTATATTATAATTTTTTTCTGTATTTTTTTAGAAGTTTAAAAAAATAGTATCAAGTGATACTATTTTTTGTCAAAATATTTTGAAACTATTTTTTCTAGGCTACTATAATCTGAAAGACCGATTTGATAATCAAGAATTTCACCATTTTTTACGATAAGTGTCATTGGTGTATAACCGTAGGCAGTACGTTCTGGTGTAATTTCTGTTTCATCGTCTGTAAAGAATTCTTCATTTAATTCGATAATTTTGTTTGCATCTGTTACAGTATTAATATCTACATAAAGTGGTGTAAAATCGTAATTTTCTTGAACTTCTGTTAAAATAGGTACAAATTTAACACAAAATCCGCAATTTGGACGACCTAAATAGATAAGTTGTACATCTTTACCTTTGTATGCTTCTACAAATTCATCTTCATCAATTTGTTTAAAGCTACTAACATCATAATTTTCATTTACGGTAGTTGTAGTAGTTTTCTTTGTATTATTGGTAGTATTATTTGTATCGCCAGTTAAATTAATTGCAGTCATGATAATACTTATTGCAAGCAGACCAATAATAATGTATAAACAAATTACTATTTTGTTTAAAATTGGTGTGTTATCATAGTTAATTACTTCTTTTACTACTTCATATTTTTGATCGTTTTCAGATTTTGTAGTATTCTTTAAATTTTCGTCTTTTTTTGCCATATCTTTACCTCCTTTAACATTTTAACATATAAATAAGTGTGTTTCAACACATATTCTTTTATTTCATCAAAATTTCATTTATTATTTAAGTATTAAATAAGTTTACTTTTGTAAAATATTTTGATATTATATATATGGTTTGGAGAAATAAAAATTGAGGAGGAATAAAAATTGAGAAAGTTAATTATAATGTCATTTGTTTTTTGTTGTTTATTAGTTGGTTGTGGTACACAGGAAGATTCTGTTGAAAATGAAAATTTAGATAAAGTTGATAATTCGACTAATAATTTTAATAATGATAGTGATTCGATGACTGAAGAAATTGATACATCTTATTTAATTGAAATTAGTGCTTTACAATTTCAAAATATGGTAAATAGTTCGGATACTTATTTGTTTTTTGTTGGACGTGATACTTGTCCTGCTTGTCGGAATTTTAAACCAGTAATTACTAAATTTGCAAGTGATAAGAAGTTAAAGATTTATTATGTTAATAGTACTAATTTTTCAACTGATGACTGGAATATAATTGATCAAATTGCGCAGATAGAGTATATTCCAACACTTATAATTTCTAAAGATGGTTCAGTTTTATATAATGAACATGGTTCTAAATCTTATGAAAATTTAGAAAAAATTGTTGAGCAATATATGTAGAGGTGAAATTATATGAATGAGGATATAATAAAAGAGATAAGTAGCAATTTAAAAATTAAAACTATGCAAGTAGAGGCGGTTTTAAAATTATTGCAAGATGGTAATACAATTCCTTTTATTGCTAGATATAGAAAGGAAGCAACTGGTGCTTTAGATGAAGAAGTAATACGTAGTATTAATGAAGTTTATGAGTATCAAGTAAATTTATTAAATAGAAAAGAAGATGTCATTAGATTAATAGATGAAAAAGGACTTTTAACTGAAGAATTAAAAAATGAGATAATGAAGGCTTCTAAATTAGTTGAAGTTGAAGATTTGTATCGACCATTTAAAGAAAAGAAAAAAACAAAGGCTACAGAAGCTATTAAAAATGGTTTAGAGCCACTTGCTAAAATGATAATGTCATTTCCTGTAAATGGTAAGTTGGAAGATATGGCTAAGAAGTTTTTATCTGAAAATGTCAAATCGACAGATGATGCTATTATGGGAGCAAAATATATAATTGCTGAGTGGATTAGTGATAATGCTTTCTATCGTAAAAGTATTCGTAATTATTTTTATAATAATGGTATTTTAGTAAGTAAGAAAAAAAAGAATGCTGAAGATAATCAAGCAATTTATGAGATGTATTATGAGTATAGTGAACCTGTGAAAAAAATTAAACCACATCGTATTTTAGCTGTTAATCGAGGTGAAAAAGAGGGAGTATTATCAGTTGGTATTGAAATTGATAATGAATATATTGTTAATTATTTGGAGAAAAAAATTATTAAAAATAAGGATTCATTTGTATATGATGCAGTTATGGAAGCAATAAAGGATAGTTTAAAACGTTTAATTTTACCTAGTGTTGAAAGAGAAGTTAGAAGTGAATTAAAAGATAATGGTGAAGTAGTTGCTATTGAAAATTTTGCAAAAAATGTAGAAAGTTTATTATTAACTCCACCAATTAAGGATAAGGTAGTTATGGGGTATGATCCCGCTTTTAGAACTGGTTGTAAATTAGCCGTATTAGATACAACTGGTAAAGTTTTAAATATTTCAGTAATTTATCCAACAGAACCTCATAATAAAATTGAAGAAAGTAAAAAAATTGTTCTTGATTTAATTGACAAGTATAATATTGATATTATTGCAATTGGAAACGGAACGGCTTCTCGTGAATCAGAGGCATTTATAGCTGATTGTATTAAAGAAGCAAAACGTAAAGTTGAATATATAATTGTAAATGAGGCAGGTGCTTCTGTTTATTCAGCTTCTAAATTAGCAATAGATGAGTTTCCAGACTTAACGGTTGAAAAAAGAAGTGCTATAAGTATTGGAAGAAGATTACAAGATGCATTATCGGAATTGGTTAAAATTGATCCTAAGAGTATTGGAGTAGGTTTATATCAACATGATGTAACGGCTAAAAAATTAGATGAATCATTAGATTTTGTTGTGACAAAAGCGGTTAATCAAGTTGGTGTTAATGTAAATACGGCTTCGCCATCACTTTTGAAATATGTTTCAGGTATGAATAAAAAAGCAATTGAGGAATTAGTTAATTATAGAAATACAAATGGTAAAATCAAGTCTCGTGAAGAAATTAAAAAAATAAAAGGTATGACTGATAAAGTATTTGAACAATCAATTGGTTTTATACGTGTAATTGATGGTAATAATCCTTTGGATAAGACATCTATTCATCCAGAAAATTATAGTGAAGTTTTAAAGTTATTAAATTTTTTAAATTTAAGTGTTGATGATATTGGAACTGAAAAATTAAAAGACGCAATTAGAAATTTTGATGTTTCTAGTTGTCAATTAAAAATTGATAAATATACATTAGAAGATATAAAAAATGCTTTGATGCAACCAAGTCGTGATCCTAGAGATGAATATCCACGTCCAATCTTAAAAAGTGATGTTTTACATGTAGAGGATTTACATATTGGTGATAAATTACAAGGAACAGTCAGAAATGTTGTTGATTTTGGTCTGTTTATTGATATTGGTTTGCATAATGATGGTCTTGCACATATTTCTAAATTAACTAATCAGTATTTGCGTCATCCATCAGAGATGTTTAGTGTTGGTGATATAATTGATTGTTATGTTATTGGGGTGGATAAAGAAAAAGAAAAAGTTTCTTTATCATTATTAGAGAATAAATAGGAGAGAAAATATGAAAATAAAAAAATTTGCTCAATCGTGTCTATTAATAGATTATAAAAATGTTAGAATTTTAGTTGATCCAGGAAATGTTGAATATTTTGATGGATTATTAGATTTATGGACAGGAGTTAATATAATTTTTGTTACTCATAAACATGCTGATCATTGTCATGCTGGTGTAATAAAAAAAATTATTGATAGAGATAATGCGGTATTATATACAACTCGAGAGGTCTTAAATGCTTATCCTGATTTAAAAGGAATTGTAGTAAAAGCTGGTGATAAAATTAACTTTTCTAATAAATTTTCGGTTACAATAACTAAGTCAATTCATGGCTATTTACCTTTTATGAAAGATAATGAAGTTCATGAAAATATTGGTATGATAATTGATAATTCTGTTGAAAAAATTTATATTACTGGCGATACTCTTTCATTTAATAATAATTATAAATGTGATTACTTGTTTATGCCTTTTTCTAATCATGGAATTACAACAGGTGTTTATGATGGTTTAATGTTTGCAAAAGAAACAGGTGCGAAGATGATAATACCAACTAATATTGAAGATAAGTTGTATCCAACTAATTTAAATGAATTAATTGAGATGGCTGATAAATTAAAAATTAAATTAAATATAATGAAAGCAAGCGATGTGTTGGAAATTGATTAATATCGCTTTTTTCTATGATATTATAAGATATAGAGGTGATTAGAATGATTAAAACAATTTTGAAGTCGGTAAGAGAATATAAGAAAATGTCATTAATGACTCCAATTTTTATAATGTTAGAAGTTATTCTAGATGTATTAATACCAATTTTAATGACAAAAATTATTGATGATGGTATAAATAAATCTAATTTAAATATTATTTTGATAATTGGTGGAATATTAGTTTTAGTATCTATTTTATCTTTAATTTTTGGTTGGCTATCGAGTAAGTATGCTTCGATAGCTTCTAGTGGTTTTGCTAAAAACTTAAGGCATGATATGTATTATAAAATTCAAGATTATTCTTTTTCTAATATTGAAAAATTTTCAACGTCAAGTTTAGTTACTAGACTTACTACTGATGTTAATAATGTTCAAATGACTTATCAAATGTTAATTAGAATTGCAATTCGTACACCATTTATGTTTATTTTTTCATTATTAATGGTATTTACTATTAATTATAAATTAGCTTTGATTTTTTTGATTATTGCTCCAATTTTAGGATTTATTTTGATATATATTGCTAATCATGCTCATCCAATGTTTGAGAGTGTTTTTAATACTTATGATAATTTAAATAATCAAGTTCAAGAGAATGTTCGTGGTATTCGTGTTGTAAAATCTTATGTTCAAGAGGAAACAGAAATAGCTAAATTTAATAAAATTTCTAATAAGATTTATAATGATTTTTTAAAGGCTGAAAAATTAGTTTCATTAAATACGCCAATTATGCGACTTTGTATTTATGCATCTATTGTTATAATAGCTTATTTGGGTTCACATTATGTTGTTAGTGGTAATCTTACAACTGGTCAATTGACAGGTGTTATTACTTATGCTGCACAAATTTTGAATAGTTTAATGATGTTATCAATGGTTTATGTAACATGTATTATATCAATACCTTCTATGGAAAGAATTGTTGAAGTTTTAAATGAAATACCAAATATAAAAAATAAACCAAAACCTTTAATGAAAGTAAATGATGGAACAATAATATTTGAAAATGTGGAATTTGGGTATGTAAAGGATAAGAAAGTTTTAAAAAATATAAATCTAGATATCAAATCAGGTGAAATGATTGGAATTATTGGTGGTATAGGTTCTAGTAAAAGTACATTAGTTAATTTGATTCCACGACTTTATGATGTAACGTCAGGTAGTATTTTTGTTGGTAATAAAAATGTTAAAGATTATGATATCAAAGTACTTCGTGATGCGGTTGCTATTGTTCTTCAGAAAAATGTTTTATTCAGTGGTACAATTTTGGAAAATTTAAGATGGGGTAATAAAGATGCAACTATTAGTGAGGTTAAAGAAGTGTGTAGAATTGCATGTTGCGAGGAATTTATTTCTAAATTTAAAGATGGGTATGATACTTATATTGATCAAGGTGGTATGAATGTATCGGGTGGTCAAAAACAGAGACTTTGTATTGCTAGAGCCTTATTAAAAAAACCTAAAATAATTATTTTAGATGATTCAACTAGCGCGGTTGATACTAAAACAGATGCGATAATTAGAAAAGCTTTTCGTAAATATATTCCTGAAATTACGAAAATTATCATTGCTCAACGTATTTCAAGTGTGGCAGATTGTGACCGTGTTATCGTTTTAAATAATGGTGAGGTTGATGCTTTTGATACTCCACAAAATTTATTAAAAAATAATAAAATATATCAAGAAGTATATTATTCACAAATTAAAGGAAGTGATGAGCATGAATAAAAAGAAAAATGTTTTATTACGATTACTAAAATATATTACAGCTAACTTCAAATTTACATTATTAATTATTATTGTAACGATTATTGTAAGTTCTATTTGCCATGTATATGGACAGTTATTTATTCAAATTTTGATTGATGATTATATTATTCCATTAATAGGGGTAAAAAATCCTATTTATTATTCTCTTGTACAAGCAATTATTTTTATGGCTGTAATTTATTTAATAGGTGTTATTTGTACTTTTATCTATTCAAGATTAATTGTAGTAGTTAGTCAAGGTGTTTTAAAGCAAATAAGAAATCAAATGTTTGAACATATGGAAACACTGCCAATTAAATATTTTGATGATAATAATCATGGTGATATAATGAGTTATTATATTAATGATACTGATACTTTGCGTGATATGATTTCACAAACAATCCCTAATGGTGTGTCAAATGGAATTATAATTATTTTTACTTTTATTTCAATGATTTCATTAAATTTGTATTTGACATTAACAATTATTATTGGTGTATTATTAATGTTAATGATTGCTAAATATATTGGTAAGAAATCATCAAAATATTTTGTATTAAGACAAAAATCAGTTGCAAAAGTAAATGGTTATATTGAAGAGATGATTGATGGACAGAAAGTTATTAAAGTATTTACACATGAAGAAGAGGCTAAATTTAATTTTGATAAATTAAATGAAGAACTATTTGAGAATACTAAAAATGCTAATATGTATGCAAACATGTTAATGCCGATTATGGCAAATGTTGGCTATTTAATTTATGTTGTAATTGCTATATTCGGTGGTTTTATCGCCATAAAGACAAATAGTTTATCAGTTGGGGCAATCGCATCATTTTTATTATTAACTAGAAGTTTTACTATGCATATAAATCAGTTATCACAACAATATAATTCTATTGGGCTTGCTTTAGCTGGTGCATCAAGAATATTTGATTTATTAGATGAAACTAGTGAAAAAAATACGGGAACTATTTCATTAGTATATGTAAATAAAGATGAATTAGGAAATTTAAAAGAATCAAATACTTATACTGGATATTGGGCTTGGAAAGATAAAAATAAGTTAATAGAGTTAAAAGGTGATATACGTTTTGAAAATGTTAATTTTGAATATGTTAAAGGTAAAAAAGTTTTGCAAGATATAAATTTATATGCTAAGCCTGGGCAGAAAATTGCTTTTGTTGGAGCTACTGGTGCAGGTAAGACAACTATTACTAATTTAGTAAATCGCTTTTATGATATTACTGATGGGACGATTTTATATGATGGAATTGATATAAAGAAAATAAATAAAAATGATTTAAGGAAATCATTAGGAATGGTTTTACAAGATGTCAATCTTTTTACTGGTACTATAATGGAAAATTTACGTTATGGAAGAGAAAATGCAACAGATGAGGAATGTATCGAGGCAGCTAAGTTGGCTAATGCTCATGCTTTTATTGAAAAGTTACCTAATGGTTATAATACAATGATTACTGATAATGGTGAAAATCTTTCACAAGGACAACGTCAACTTTTATCAATTGCTAGATGTGCACTTAGTAATCCACCTGTTATGATATTGGACGAAGCAACTTCTAGTATTGATACAAGAACTGAAAAAGATGTTCAAGAAGGTATGGATAAATTAATGTTAGGACGAACCGTTTTAGTTATTGCTCATCGTTTATCAACAATCAGAAATTCGAAAGCTATTATTGTTTTAGAAAATGGTAAAATAATTGAGCGTGGTGATCATGAAAATTTAATGGCTAAAAAAGGTAAGTATTATCAATTATATACGGGTGTTTTTGAGTTAGAATAATGTAAAAGTAATAATATAGTTTTTAAATAATAATTATGTAAAAGTATTTATATAATAAAAAGTAATAATATTTAAATAAAATTTTTAATAATTATAAATAATATTTTAATTTACTTAATGATATTATTATTTTTAACAATTTCTTGTAAATAAAATAATAATAGGTGTTGCAATTATCAAACAAATACGTTATAATTTAAATATCATAATTAATAGGAGGTATTTGAATTATGATGAGAAAAAGTATAAAAAGTGAAGGATTTACGTTAATAGAGTTATTAGCGGTAATAGTAATATTAGCCGTAATTACTTTGATTGCTGTACCACAAATA
>CANQIS010000067.1 GCA_947624115.1 uncultured Bacilli bacterium | reverse complement strand
ATATAATCTAAACTTATATGCCTTATTTATTATCATGTTATCACCACCAAGAATGTATTAACATAATATCATACGAAATTACGTTCGTCAATACTTAATTAACATTTTTTTTAAAGAAAATTCCTAATATATAAAAAAACATCTTCCTTGCAATAATATTATATCAAAATTAAAACAAAATAGAAATTCATATTTTTTTATACTTCCTACCATTTATTATACAAAAAAAGACTGAACAAATCAGTCAATTTCAATTAATTCATAGTCAGTAGAACCTAAACCTAATTTTTCTGCATAAGGTAAAATTTCTCTACCAAGTTGTCTATCAATTCTTTCTTGTAGTTTTTTTGCTCCTTCTTCTTTACTATTCCATACAAGATCTATAAAAGCTTGGTCAACTGCAACAGGATCTAATGAAGCAACAATTCCTAAATCATTCATAACTGGTTCTGATTGATGTGCATCACAATCACAATCAACAGACAAATAATTCATAACAGCTATATATACAATTTGTTTATTATTTTTTTCTAAATAATCCACAACTGCTTTTGAAGCTTCAGCCATTGATTCAATAAAATCAATTTGTTGATATGGTCTTCCCCATGCCGTATCAGGATTTTCATCTTGCCCACAACTATGAATATAAGCTTTACCATTACGAGATGCAATTCCAATTGATTGATTTTTTAAACAAGAACCGAATCCTCCCATCATATGACCTTTTGCGTGTGCTAAGTTAACTATCGAATCATAATTTTCAAAGTTTTTACCAACAATGTCATATTTTAAATGTTTACCATTTTCTACTGGAATTTTAAATTCACCATCTGCATCCATAATATCTACATCTGCAAATGATGTAAACCCATGTTTTTCAGCCACTTTCAGATGATCTTCTGCCGTATTCCTAGCTCCATCATATGCTGTATTACATTCAATAATTGTACCATTTAACTTTTTAACAAATGGACCTATCAAATCGGCTTTTAAATAACCTTTTGATCCATCTTCACCAGTTGATACTTTTACACCTACTTTTCCTTTTAATTCAACACCTAAACTCTCATATATCTTAATTAAATTTTCAGGCGTTATATCTTTTGTAAAATAAACTTTAGATTTTTCCATTTTATCATCCCTTCGTATAATTATATTGTAACACAATTTTAAAATATAACCAATAATTTAGAAAAAAACCGTTGAGAACCAACGGTTAATATCATAATGGCGGAGTAGGCGAGATTTGAACTCGCGCGCCAGTTGCCCGACCTACACCCTTAGCAGGGGCGCCTCTTCAGCCTCTTGAGTACTACTCCAAAACGCTTCCTTTAACACTACGACTATAATTTTACCTTATATATCACTCAATGTCAATAAAAAGCGTTATTTTTTTAGAAATTATCTGACTATTTTCTCTCGTAATTTTTTTTCTAAAAACTTACATCTCTCAATATCCATATCAATTACATCTTTTAATTTATTTTTAATACCTAGTTTAATATATTTATCTTTAGCCATTGTATGAAAAGGTAATAATTCGACCTTTTCAATATTTTTAAGTGGTCTAATAAAATTAGCAAGCCTATCTATATATTCCTCATTATCATTAATACCAGGTACAATTACTTGTCTAATCCACATTTTTTTATTTAAATACTGGCATTTATCCAAAAAAATCAAAGATTCATTAATATGATTACCAGTCATTTTATTATATGCATCCTCTTCTATCGCTTTAATATCAAAAATTACTAAATCAACTAAATTCAATATTTCCTCGTAATTACCATTTCCTACCCCAGCTGTATCAAGAGCAATATGAATATTTTCATTTTTTAACAATTTACAAACTTCAATCACAAAATCACTTTGTAACAAAGGTTCACCACCTGAAAAAGTAACACCACCATTATTTCTTGAAAAATATGGTTTATTTCTAATAATTTTATCAAATAATTCTTTAGGTGTATAATTTTCTTCCCCTTTTTGAAACATTTCTGGATTATGACAAAAAAGGCAACGTAATTTGCACCCGCTTAAAAATACAACTGTACGTATACCTGGTCCATCGACTAGACCAAACGATTCTATTTGTGCAACGCTACCTTTTATCATTACATTTTTTCATGGAAAGTTCTTGCAATAACTTCCTCTTGTTGCTTTCTAGTTAAACGATTAAATCTAACAGAATATCCAGAAACACGAATTGTTAAAAGTGGATATTTATCAGGGTGTTCCATTGCGTCTTGTAACATTTCCCTATTCAAAACATTAACATTTAAATGATGTGCATTTTGAACAAAATAACCATCTAACAAACCAACCAAATTTTCAATTTGATCATTCAAATCATGACCTAAAGCACTTGGAATAATTGTAAAAGTATTCGAAATACCATCTTTACAACAGCCTTTATAGTCTAATTTAGCAACTGAATTAAGTGACGCAATTGCTCCACTTGCATCTCTACCATGCATTGGATTAGCTCCAGGTGCAAAAGCAACTCCAGCCTTTCTACCATCAGGTGTTGAACCAGTTTTTGAACCATATACAACATTTGATGTAATTGTTAAAACAGACATTGTAGGCTCTGCATCACGATAAGTTTTATGACTAGCAAGTTCAGAATAAATTTTTGCCAAAACTTCTTTAGCAATATTATCTACACGATCATCATCATTTCCATATTTTGGATAATCACCTTCAATTTCAAAATCAATTGCGATACCCTCTTCATTTCTAATTGGCTTTACTTTAGCATATTTAATTGCTGATAAAGAATCAGCTACTACCGATAAGCCAGCAACACCATACGCCATATAACGATGAACATCTGTATCATGCAAAGCCATTTGACTAGCTTCATAAGCATATTTATCATGCATATAATGAATTATATTCATCGCATCAGAATAAATACGTGCTACCTGTTCTAACATTCTAAAATATTCAGCTTTAACCTTTTCATAATCAAGCACTTCATCAGTATTTTTTTCGAATCCAGGTATAATTAAACCACCTTTAACTTCATCAACACCACCATTGATTGAATACAATAAAGCTTTAGCTAAATTACAACGAGCTCCAAAGAATTGCATATCACGACCAACACGCATTGCTGAAACACAACACGCAATTGCGTAATCATCACCATAAATTGGTCGCATTAAATCATCATTTTCATATTGAACTGCGTCAGTTTCAATTGAAGTTCTAGCACAAAACTTTTTAAAACTTTCTGTTAACTTTTGACTCCATAAAACAGTCATATTTGGCTCTGGTGCTGGATCCAAATTTTTCAACGTATGCAAAATACGATAAGAAGTCTTTGTAATTAATGGAACACCATTATCACCTACTCCAGCTATTGAACAAGTAACCCAAGTCGGATCACCTGAAAATAACTCATCATATTCAGGTGTTCTTAAATGACGTACAAGACGTAATTTTATAATAAATTGATCAACTAATTCTTGAATTTCACTTTCAGTTATAGTGCCTTCCTTTAAATCATTTTCAAAATAAATATCTAAAAAAGCATCAACTCGACCTAAACTCATAGCAGCACCATTATTTTCTTTAACAGCTGCTAAATATCCAAAATATAACCACTGAACAGCTTCCTTTGAGTTAGTAGCCGGTTTTGAAATATCATAGCCATACTTGAAAGCCATATCCTTGATTTCCTTTAAAGCACGATACTGCATTGATAGCTCTTCACGTTTGCGAATAATGTCCTCAGTCATATCACCTAAAACTGGCATATCCCATTCTTTTTTCTTTTGTTCCATCAAAAAATCAATACCATATAATGCTACCCTACGATAATCACCAATAATTCTTCCGCGACCATAAGCATCTGGTAAACCAGTTAATAGCCCAACATGTCGTGCTTTTCTAATTTCATCAGTATAGGCATCAAAAACACCTTGATTATGTGTTTTACGACATTCATTAAAATACTTATCGATTTCTGGATTTAATTTATAACCATAAGCTTCTAAAGAACTATACACCATACGAATTCCACCATATGGTACCACACTACGTTTAAGTGGAGCATCAGTTTGCAATCCCACAATTACTTCATTATCTTTATCAATATAACCAGCATCATAAGCATTTATACCGGCAATATGATCAACATCTATATCAAGTACACCTTTTTTCAATTCAAGTGCTAATAAATCACTACATTTTGACCAAACCTTATCAGTTTTTTTCGTTGTACCAACAAGAAATTTATCATCACCATCATAAAATTTATAATTACTTTGAATAAAATCTCTTACATCAATTTCATTTTTCCATTTTTCACCTTTAAATTTATCCCAAATACTCATATATAACCTCTCTTCTACATTTACAATTATATCAAAAAAACAAAGAAAACACAATTTATTAAATATAAATCAAACTTTCATATTATCAACAATATCGATAATTTTAATTAATTTATCAGGTTCACAAGAAGAAGAACCAATCAAAAAACCATCAACATTATCTATTCGCATTAAATTTTTAATATTTTTTTCATTAATACTACCACCATATAAGATAAATGGTACAAATTCCAAATTTTTCTTACAAATATCCTTTATAAAAGCTATAAAATCACTTATTTCACGATTCGACGGCAATTCATTAGTACCAACTGCCCAAACAGGTTCATAAGCAATTAATACTTGTTGCAAATCCAATCGTTTTAAACCACGTAATCCTCTCACAATTTGTTGTTTCAACACTTTATCAGTTTTTAACATTCCTCGTTCTTCAGCCGTTTCACCAATACAAAATACTACTTTTAATTTATTTTTAATTGCCATCTTAATTTTTTTATTAATTAAATTATCATCTTCCCCCATAATTCTTCTATCACTATGGCCAATTATTGCGTATTTAATACCCATGCTACTAGCTTGTAGCGGTGAAACTTCACCCGTAAAAGATCCTAAATCTTCACAATATACATTTTGAATACCAACATCATAACTGTGATTTAAAAAATAAGGAATATAAATACTAGTTGGACATATAACTACATTTGAAACAAACATTTTATTATTAATAATCTTTAAATAAGAACTTATTTCTTTGGTAGTTAAATTCATTTTTAAATTTGCAATCACAAACTTATTTATCATGTAAACCCCTTTTAAAAACGCTCTTTAATCTACCAAAAAAACTTCTATTATTAGTATCACGTCCCTTTAGCGCTAAACGATAGACATCTAAAACACGTTCTGCAAAATATTTTGGAGAATATCGCTCAGCACTAACACGAGCTTGCTTACTTAATTTTTTTAATTTTACGGGATCATTCATCAACATTTCCGCTAATTTTCGATACTGTCTCTTATTCTTAAATAAATAACCATTTAAATCATCAATAACCATCGACGAAAAACTAGGATCATCGGCTGCTAAAACAGGTAATGAAGCCGCATGTGCTTCCATTACTGTAAGACCTTGAGTTTCTGTTCGAGATGCCGTTGCAAATACATTTGCTAATTGATAATATAAACTAACTTCCTTCAAAGATACTTTTCCAACAAAAATAACATTATTATCTAGTTTTAACTTATGTGTCAACTTTTTATACTTTTCACTATCAGGTCCATCACCAACCAATAATAACTTACAACTCTTATTAATTTTAACTAAGTAATCTTGTGCTTCAATTAACAAATCAACACTTTTTTCTTCACCTAAACGTCCAACAAACAATATCACAAAATCAGTCTTTTTTAAATTATATTTTTTACGTAAAGGTTCCAAATCATTATCACTATATCTACTTTTTTCATATCTTTCAATTTCAATTCCCGTTGGTATAATATGAACATTTCTATCAAATTTATATTTTTCCTTAAACAATTTATAAGTTTTCTCAGTTGGTACTATCAATTCTGTTGCCGTTTTATCACAATAAAACTTAGTTAAATACTCAACAATTTTCTTACTAGTACCATTAAAATAACCCTTTGTAATATAATGTACATAATCTTCATACATTGTATGATAAGTATGAACTAGTGGAATATCAAACTGTTTAGCTATTATTCTAGCAAAAGTCCCAACCCCAAACTCCGTTTGAGAATGAATTATATCCAAATTCCATTTTTTTATTTTATCAATAGCCCTAAGTGGATAAATACCAGTTAAACGATAATCATAAATACCAATAGGAATTCCTGGAATTCTAATAATTTTATTTTCATTTTCATATTTATATGATAATTTTTCCGCATTTACCGTTACAATAAAAACATCATGCCCTTTTTTTTCAAGAGCATTTTGTAACATAACAATACTAGTTGATACACCATTAATATATGGTGGATAACTATCTGTAAAAATTCCTATTCGCATAAAATCACTTTCTTTCTTTTATATTTAAAGCAATTGCCCCCACAATTATACCCATATAAAAAGTAATAAATCTCCATAACAACATTAAAGCCCTTAATATCGCTTCATTTGTAATAAAAACTCCAAAAAATTTTAAAAAGCCAAATTCGACTCCACCAGTTCCACCAGGTAATGGTACAAAAGACCCAATTAACATGACATAAGCCGAAGCGATTATAGCTTCTAATATATTAAAACTTATATAATCACCTAAACTATATATAATAAAAATAGGAATCATATACAAACAAATAAGACCCAAAAAGCTATAAAATACATTAGCCATAAAATCTATCTTATTTTCAATTAATATTTTAGCACCATTATGAAAATTATTAATATAAACATTCCATTTATCCATAACTTTTTCTTTATTTTTAATAATTTTACAAAAAGATAAAATATTTATTACAAACTTAACTAAAAACTCATTCGATTTACGCCAAAAAGCAATAATAAACAAAACAATTATAACAATTGTATTAATCAAAAAACCAATTAATACTAATTTACTCAATAAACTATCATAAGGAAATATATGTAAAATATGATTAAATATAATAGCTAGCGTTCCTAACAAAACTAACGCAATCTGATATACAACAAACTCTTCAATTGTAACATTTGTTGCATCACTTATTTTCAAACCCTTTTTTTTCAAAGAATAAATTTGAAAAGGTTGACCACCACTAGAAAAAGGTGTTACTGCATTAAAAAATTGCGTTATTGCTTGTGTTCTAAAAGCAGATTTTAAAGAATAATCACTCTTAAACTTTCTTGTAAAATTATATAATACGGCCGATTTAAAAAACCAATATAACATAAAAAATAAAAAAGCAACTACTAACAATAAAATATTAGCTGATAAAACTTGATTAACAATATTATCAAAATCATCTTTCAAAGACAAATACAAAACAATAATAGTTAAAAATAAAAGGACAAAGATGCTTAACAGATTTTTAATTCCTTGATGTTTTTTCATCATATTGCCCCACTTTCTTATTTATCATTTATAACACTAATACCTGGTAATTCCTTACCTTCCAATAATTCTAGTGTAGCACCACCACCAGTTGAAATATGTGAAAATTTATCCTTATACCCTAAATTTATCACACTAGCAGCTGTATCACCACCGCCAACAATAGTAACTGCGTCTAATTTAGCTAAAATCTTGCATAAGCTAACCGTCCCACTAGAAAAACTTTTAAGTTCCGAATAACCAACTGGACCATTCCATATAACCATTTTACTCTTATTCAAATATTCACTAAATAACTTAACCGTTTTAGGTCCAATATCTAATGCCATATCATTTTTACCAATTTCTTCTGATAAAACAATCCTAGTTTCTACATTATCATCTATTTTACCTGCAACAACATTATCTATAGGTAAAATAATCTTACTAGAATAATTATCTAATATTTTTTTACAAAAATCAATATTTTCTTTATCAACCAAAGATTTTCCAACTTGATAATTCAAAGCTTCCAAAAAAGTATATGCCATACCACCACCAATCAGAATAAAATCAGCTATATTAACCAAATTCTCAATTACACCTATTTTATCAGACACTTTCGCCCCACCTAAAACAACACTAAATGGTCTTTGTGGATTTTTAATAGCGTTTTCTAAAACTTCAAGTTCCTTTTCAACTAAAAAACCTACGCCATTTGGAAGTAACGAGGCAATACCGACATTAGAAGCATGTGCTCTATGACTTGTACCAAATGCATCATTAATATATATATCACCTAAACTTGCCCAATATTTAGCCAATTCTAAATCATTACCACTTTCTCGTTTAGACCCTAAATCCTCATAACGTGTATTTTGAATTAAAACAACTTCTCCTGCTTTCAAATTATTAACAGCCATTTCTAATTCTTTGCCACGAGTTTTATTAATAAAAACAACCCTTCTATTTAATAATTGTTCCAAACGTATAGCAACTGGTTTTAAATCATTTTTGATTAAATCTGCCTCTTCCTTTACTCTACCTAAATGTGACATTAAAATCACTTTTGCACCATTATTAATCGCATAATTAATTGTTTCTAAACTAGCAACAATCCGATTATCATCTGAAATTACGCCATCACTAATAGGAACATTAAAATCACATCTAATAATTACTCTTTTATTATATAAATCAAAATCTCTAATCGTTTTTTTCAAAATAAAACACCTCTATTAACATTTATCTTTATTAGGATCAGTACTCGCTGACTTATCAACATAAGTAAAACTAAATCTGTATGTACTAGAATTACCATTTACTTTTTGTAACATAACAAATTTATTATCTGTATTTGAATCAGCTATTTTACTAAGCGGTAAACAATATACTTTCTTTGAACCATTGATTCCAGCAATAACTTCATTTTTAAAAACATCATTTCCCCAGTTCATTTCAACATATGTCTCAGCAGCCAATTCAAGATCTTTTTTTTCACGTTCATCCGCTTTCACTTGACTATTAGTCATCGTCGACATAACTTGTGGAATACTAACAACCATAACAAGCGCTAAAATTGCAATTACCCCTATTAATTCAATCAATGTAAAACCATTTTTCTTCATAAAATCACCTATAAACCATAATTAACGTATAAGACAAAAATAAAGCAGCAAATGGAAAAACCAAAATAAATAAAGCCAAACCTTCACTTAACATCTCATAACTAGGAATTGTTATTATAAATTCTTTAATTTTTTGAAAATTTTCAAATTCCCAATCTTCAGTAGGTAAATACTCAATTTCCAAATTATAATCACTATCTTTTATAATTGCAGATTGAATATCATCTAAATCATCATCAGTTATATTATAATTAGTAACAATATTGCTTAGTTTTTCATTTCCAGATTTATGTACATATTCAACTACATTTTCTTCACTTATTTTATACTTATAATTTTTAATATCACGTTCTAATAATAATTTCAAAAAAGATAAGCCTTCATTTTTTATAAGTTTTTGTTCAAATAAATTATAACTAGCTACATTCATACTATCACCTCATATAATCTATTATTATTATAACAAAAAAAACACAAATTAACAGAAAATAAGAAAGCATTTCCCCACACTATACATTTTTTTACATAAATAATTACCTAAAAAACATACAAATTTCAAAACAATTTAAATTCATTCATACTATATATTTTTTTGTTCAAAATATATTTAGGTGAGAAACACCCGACTTTTGCAGTTGAACTAAATTTAAATTCGCACTTTGACCTTATTATATAAGGTTTTAATTTTGTCAATTTTTTATTATTTTTATGTTGTACATTGTGATACATTGTGATATAATATATTCAGTTAAGGTAGTGATTTATATGTTTTTAAAAGCATGTCCAGGATATAAGGGTAAAATATA
>CANQIS010000066.1 GCA_947624115.1 uncultured Bacilli bacterium | reverse complement strand
AAAAAAATATTCACAAA
The DNA here is from genome assembly GCA_947624115.1 of uncultured Bacilli bacterium. Lineage (GTDB taxonomy): Bacteria > Bacillota_I > Bacilli_A > RF39 > UBA660 > CAJLIR01. The sequence goes on along the minus strand of CANQIS010000066.1, from coordinate 10,183 downwards.
TAAAAAAAAATATGATATATTAAATATGTAATCAATTTGTCTTCTTAGCTCAGTTGGTAGAGCAACTGACTCTTAATCAGTGGGTCTGGGGTTCGAGCCCCCAAGAGGACACCATTTTAAAATCAACTACTAATTAATTAGTAGTTTTTATATACGGAAGGAGTTAAAAAAATGCACAAAATATTTAAAATAAGCATCATTATACTTGAAATTTTATTACTAACTGGTTGTTTTGAAACAAAAAAAGCTCAAAATTACACTAAAGATATTCAAGCAGCAATGGACGCAAAATATTTAGGAAATTATGAGCAATATATTAAGTTAAATGACACTTCCAAAGAAAATGTAAAAGATTTTCACGACAGTATGGTTAAATATTTAACTAGTGCCATAATGCAATATAACGGTATAATTGAAGAAAAAGTTAATGATGAAACCTATGAAAAATATTTAGCTTTTTCTGATAAAGTTTTATCTTCAGCTAAATACACTATTGATGATGTTCAATATATCAATGGATACTATGAAACAACCATTAATATTAAACCAATTGATATTTGGACTCCCTCCTTTAATGAAACCAATGAATACATCGAAAATTTTTACAATCAACATAAAGATTTACCACAAAATAACCAAGCATTAGGAACTATCCAAATAAATGATGAAAATACTACAGCATTACATAATGAATATACAAATGAAATTCTTAAAATTCTAAATAAATATGATATAAAATATCAAAATGAAATATCTATAAATATTAAACTAAATAAAAATAAAAAAGGATTTAATATTATTTCAAGTAATGATTGGCATTATATTAGTGATTATATTATGGGACTAAGATAAAAATAACTTTTTATCTTTTTTTATTTCACCAACATTATAATTCTATTTAATTCATTACAACATCAAAAATGTCTGCCACCACCACCATGACTTCGACCACTACTACTTGAATGAAAACTACTTCCACCACCTGATGATCCACCACTACTAGAACTTTCAGCTCTTGCTACTTTTGTCGTATGAGTTCCAACAAAGATAGAATTATTAGTAATATTAGTATTATTTTTATTAATATAATAAGATGCATTTTGTTTTTTAATCACTGAGCGAGTTTTAAAATATAAGACAAATGATACAATTAAAGTCACAAATCCAGAAAAGAAAATAACCAATAAATAAGGAATATGACGAACATAACTAGCATTGCCATACTCACCAATATTTAAATTATTATTGCTTGACGGATATTCTTGATTAGAATAATAACGTGCTTGATTAATCATACTATCAAAACAACTATAATACTTTCCATTCCCTAAATAACCAAATCCAGCATCAATAATATTATCAATTCTTACATCACTATACATTTTAATCGCTTGACCACTAGTTGATATATATACTTCCCTATTATCCATATCAATCAACATTAGCAATCCATCTCGACTTGAATTGATCCCAAAATCATTATAATCAAAAAAATCATCAGCATACTCCATTGCGCTACCTTTATTATTATAATCAATCGTTACAATTACTAAGTCAAATGAACTATCATCTATATAATCAACAACTTCTTCATATAATTTTTCTTCCTCTGAATCAGTTAATAAATTAGCAAAATCATAAATTTTTTCATCTGCATTCACCGCTGGTGTATTTAAAACTGCCGATTCATTACCTGAACTAACTTCAATATCCGATGGTACTAAATAATTATCTTTTGTTCGATTAAAAGTTGTAGTACTAGCCAACCCATTTGGCAAAAACAACAAAAATGTAATTAAACTTATTATTATTTTTTTCATTCTACCACCTAAATCCCTTTATCAAAAAGACAATCAAACAAACAATAAATGTAACTATAAAACTAATTAAAATAGTAATTAACAATTTTGTCCTATCTACTGGTATTTCACCTACAATTTTACCTGTTTGACCATTATAAGCAAAATGATAAATCTTATCATTAAATTTTATATTTAAAACCCAAACAGGTAATAAAACATAATCAACATTATTTAATTTAACATCATCATTATTAGACATAATTGACTTTGTCGAATAACCATTAATATTATTTAATAAATAATTTTTTGAATCTTTTTTTACTCTATCTAAAATATTATTATAAGATTTATCCTTATCTACATCATATTTTTCAGAAATATAACCTGATAAATACGACATATTAAAATCTTTAAATTCCTTATAATCAAATGGTTCGATAGCGTTCATAATTACATCATCAAAACGACTCGAACCATCAGCTGGTACTTTTTCAAAATTTATATTTCCTTTACTTGTAACATGATATGTATCAGTTTTAGTATAATTATAACTAAAATCAGACCAATGTGTTATACGACAACACCTTGCAGTCATATTGACATTATTATCACAATCATATAACCAAAAAGGTACATATAACCCTTCCATCTCTTGAATATTATTTATATCACTAAAAGTATTAGGAATTAATAATCGACCTTTACACATTTTTTTAAAAGCATTTATTGCGTCTTCCTTAGTATATTTAAATGTAATTATTTTACTTGGAGCATACAAACCTGTTAATCTATTTTTTAAAATAGCAGTATTTTTACAATATACACAAGAAGTAGATGCAACATTATCACCAGTTATAATTTGTGCACCACAATTAGAACAAGTATAACCCTCCATATCATCCATTAATTTTAATTTTCCTAAAACTTCTTTATTATTTTTATATTCTTCCAATTGTTTTATAGTATATACATTACCACAATACTCGCATCTAAACTCATCCTTTACAGAATCATATTTAAGTGGAGCCAAACAGGATGGACACTTTTCACTTATAACATTTGCCATACTATCACCTTTAAATCAATATATCATATTTTTTAAATTTAAAAAATATCTAATTATAATTATATTCATCTATAATATTGTCATCAATATCATAAATAATAAATTTACCATTATTATAATATAGATAACTAGCCTTAAAATTACCTCTAGGCAAAGAAATAGAACCAGCATTAATACATAAAACATCATTCTTTTTTCTAATATATGGTATATGCTCATGACCATATATTAATACACCACTCTCAATTTTATCTAAATTATTATAATTATATATATTACCATGTGTAAAATAAAAATTAATACCATCTATTTTTTCGCCATATATTTTATCATAAACATCAAAATTTAAATTAACAGAATCTTTTTTTAAATCTGTATTTCCCTTCATGACAATTATTTGCTTACTATAACTATTTAAAAAATTATAAATAAAATCCAAATCATAATCCACAGCCATTGATCCATGAAATAAATCACCAAGAACAATTAATTTATCACATTTAAGTTCTTTAAAACGTTCATTTATATGCTTTAAATTTTTTTTAATACCATGAATATCCGATATAACTAATAACCTCATAAAAAATCCTTTCGTAACAATAAAATACTAAACATCATATTTAGTATTTTAAATTATCCTAAATTATTATCAAAATATTTATCCTTTAATTTTAAATTAATTTCCATATCTGACAACAAAATAGTATCTTCAGCTATACTTTGTTCATAAATATAACCATAACCTTCAAATATAAAATTCATCTTAGTTAATTCAGAAAACTTCAAAGCATCTGCTTTCGACCAACCGATCATATTTGGCATTTTTATTTGATTAGAATTAGTTACTAAAAATAATTTATCGCCACTCACTAAAGTTGTATTAACACTTGGATATTGCGATACAATTTTATCACCATCACCTATTATTACTAAATCCAATTTAGTGTTATCTAGTTGCTGCTTAATTACATCTGTTTTTTCATTAACATAAGAATCCAATTTATAAGTATCTACAATTTCAATATTACTAGTATCATTAAAAATATTTTTAAATTTGGCCACACTTTCCATAACCGATCTTACAGCCATAATAAGTCCTTGACTAGCCCCATTTGTTGGCTTTTTCATAGTCGCATATATTATTACTTCTGGATTTTCATAAGGATACATACCAGCAAATGAAAAAATATAATCATTTTCACCATCTAAATATCTTCCTTGATTAACATCAAAAATTTCAGCCGTTCCAGTTTTTCCAATAACATCTAACCCATCTATCTTATAATTTTTACCAGTAGCAATTGGATCATCACTATTAACGACATTATACATTAATTTTTTTATTTTATCAACGGTTTCTTCACTAACAATTTGTTCACTCTCTTCAATTGGTGTTTCAAATAAAACTTCACCAGTATTACTATCGACAATTTTATCAACAATATGTGGTTTTAACATTTTACCATTATTAGAAATAAGCGTTAAAGCCTGTAATTGTTGAATAGCTGTTATTGTTATTCCTTGACCAAAAGACGCATTCGCAACTTCAATTGGATAATTAAAGGAAGAAATATTTCCCGAAGCTTCATTTGAAAGTTCAATTCCCGTTTTTTCACCAAAACCATAACTTTCTAAACATGATCTCAATTTTTGTTTATTTAAAATAGTTTGAACTAAAGTAGAAACAGCTACATTACTTGAATATTCAAAACCTTTATCATAACTCAAAAAACCCCAACCATAAACATTCCAATCGCTTACCTTATCATCGCCAATTTGTAAATTTCCCGATTGATACAATGCATTACCATCATATAATCCCGTTTCCATCGCACACATATAAGTATATATTTTCATAGTTGAACCTGGTTCAAAAGAAGTAGAAATAAGCGGATTTTCATAATTAGTAATATTTTTTATATTAGGATCAAAAGAAGGAGCTGTTGACGTACCTAAAATATCACCTGTTTTAGCGTCCATAACCGTTAATGTCATCCATTCAGGATTATATTTAGTAATTACCTCTTTAATAGAAGCCTCAACAAATCTTTGAATATTAGAATCAATCGTCAAATATATATCATTACCATCAATAGCTGGTACTAACGTTTCCTTTGAATCAGGAATTTTATAACCAGCTAAATCCTTCTGATAAGTTAAATAACCATCTTGACCACCTAACTTTTCATTAAAATTAGCTTCAATTCCCATTTCTCCAACTAAATTATATTGTAACTTTTCTACACCATCTTCATTAACTAAATCCTCATATTGTCTTACATAACCAATTATATAAGAAGCAAAATCACCATTTGGATAATAACGTTTAGTCGATTCAACAAAATCAATACCTGGTAACCCTAAAGCTTCGACTTCTTCTTTTTTTAATTCCGTTATTCCACGACCACCAGGTCCCAATTCAACTTGCCAAGCATTTTTATTAATACCATCATTTAACAATTTTTTTATTGTTTCAACATCCATATCTAAAACAGGTGCTAAAGCCTCTGCTGTTCCAATAACATCCGTTACATGTTTTTGAACCTCAGAATCTCCTGTAACCTTCTCATTTACATAAGCGATAACTGTATAAGAAGTAACATTAGAAGCCAAAGTATTGCCTAATGAATCATAAATCGAGCCACGATTTGATTTCAAAATATTTGTTACCGTTTTACGATTAGATGAAAATTCGTTCATATCTATACCATAAATTTTAGGAGATAATGATAAATAACACAATTGAATAAACAAAACCAACATAAAAAAAAGGAAACAAACAAAAACTTTTTTAGGAAATTTCCAATTTTTAATTTTTGTATTCTTTGTCCCCATTCACTAACACCTCGATTTATTCATTAATCATGATAACATTTTGATTATTATAAGACAATCCCATATTTTTTACAACTTCTTGAACTTCCGTAAAAGATGTAAGTTCATTAACCTGCATATTTAAACTTTCAATTTTTTTCTCTTGCTCTGAAATATCAAATTTCAATTTTTCTACACGCATACTTAAATAACCTACACTAGCACCACAAAATACTTTTACAATTACGGTTGCTATTAAACACACTACTGCACTAATATATAATAATCTCTCACCCTTAGTAAATCTAGCTTTTCTAACTTTTTTCTTTTTCATATTATCCCTCTTTTATTTTTTCAATCACACGTAATTTCGCACTACGACTACGATTATTTTCAAGTATTTCCTTATCCGTTGGTACAATTGTTGCAATAATTTTAAATTTAGGTTGATACATTTCAGGAACAATTGGTAATTTCTGCATATCCTTATTAATTGTACTTACCTCTTTAAAAATATTTTTGCAAATTTTATCTTCTAATGAATGAAAAGTAATAACACATATACGTCCACCAACATTAATCATTTCTAAAGCTTGCCTTAAAGCACTATCAAATACTTCTAATTCATTATTAACCTCAATACGTATAGCTTGAAAAACCTTTCTAGCTGGATGCTTTTCACGACTATAACTAACTGGTACACCACTCTTAATTATATCAACTAATTCTAAAGTAGTCATTATTTTTTTATTTGCACGATACTCAACAATTTTTTTAGCAATACCAACTGCGTATTTTTCTTCACCATAATCTCGAAAAATTCTTATTAAATCTTCCATTGAATAATTATTAACAACATCAGCAGCTGATAACATTTGTTTTTGATTCATGCGCATATCAAGTGGAGCATCCTTATGAAAACTAAATCCTCGATAATCCTCATCTAATTGTGGAGAAGAAACACCTAAATCAAAAATAATTCCATCGACACCATTTACATTTCTTTTAATTAATTCACTTTTTAAATTAACAAAATTACTTTCAATAATTTCATAATTATTTGCTACCTCAGCAAGTCTTTTTTTACTATAATTTATTGCTTCACTATCTTGGTCAAAGGCATACAAAAAACCGTTTGTAATTTTTTCTAATATTTTACTACTATGTCCACCATAGCCTAAAGTACAATCAACAATAGTACTATTACAAGTTAAATTTAAATATTCCAAACAGCTATCTAGTAAAACACTTTTATGCATATAACACCTCTTAAATATTTAAATTTGAATTAAATAAACTATCAGCAATATCTGAAAAATTTTCTTCATTATCATTGATAAAATTCTGCCAATTTTCTTGACTCCAAACTTCTAAGCGATCATTAACTCCAATAATAATACAATCTTTTGTCAAATTAGCAAACTCAACAAGTGGACTAGGAATATTAATTCTACCTAATTTATCAAATTCTAAAGTAGTAGCACTTGATAAAAAAATTCTCATAAAATTACGAACATCCTTGGTCTGTGGTAATTCTTTATATTTATTAATAATATTATTCCATTCTTCCTTAGGATAAATAGCAAGGCACATATCTAATCCACGAGTAATTACAAACTGTTCACCTAATTCATAACGAAGCTTCGCTGGAATCGTAAGCCTACCTTTTTCATCAATGCTATGACGATATTCACCCATTAGCATATAAAATCCCCCACTTTTATCCACTTATTACCACTACACACCACTATTTTACTATTTTAATACCACTTTGTAAATAGAAATTAAATAAAAAATATAAAACTTTACAAAAAAAAACTCATGAAATCTACTCATGAGTTTATAATTTAAAATCGCCCAAAAAATCATCAATGGTCATTATTTGATTATCAATCTTTTCTAATTTTTCATCATTAAAATCATTAGGAGTTTGGTCAACTGTTTTTTGACTCTCCTTTGACTCTAAACTTTTAACGATAAAAGAATCTATAACAGAACTTTTACAAACCACACAACCAGTTGAATATCTATCTAAAATTGGAATTTCAGTATTTTTTAAAGTAATAATTTCATCTTTATTCTTAATTCCAACCGACATTTTATTATTAGTCACAAAAGCTGATAAAATATTATATGGATTTGTTTTTACTTCTCTAATAATTTGAACACCCTTCTTAGCCCTACTTATACATTCAAATTGATTCAAATGTATTCTCTTAGCTGTATTCTTTTTAGTAATTACCGTTAAATACTCAAAAGAATTATCAAAAATTTCACCATTTACTACATAATCATTTTTTAAATTAATAGCTTTAACACCACTTGTTTTCAAACCAACAATTGGAATTTCACTTGCTTTATAACGTAAACCATAACCATTATTAGTTGTAATAAATACATCACTATAATTATTAAATGATACCGATATAACTCTATCATCTTCCTTTAATTTCATACAAACAATTGGTTTAGAATATCTTTGAACTTTAAAATCTTTTAACTGAGTTCTTTTTACCATACCATTTTTCGAAAACAATGTGATATAATTTTCTCCTTCAAAATCATAAACAGGACAAGCTGCTACAACATTCTCACCTTCACCCAACTTGATAATATTACTAATATGTTTACCTAAATCTTTCCATTTTAAATCAGGTAATTCATAAACAGGAACATATAAATAATTACCTAAGTCTGTAAAAATCAATACAGTATTTAAAGAATTAATTTCAAATAACCCAATAACATAATCCCCATCTTTGACTATTGATTCTTCCTCACCACTGGCATTATAACTTCTAAGTGAAGTCCTCTTCACATAACCATCATGAGTTATAACAACAACACATTCTTCCTGTGGTATTAAAGTTGAAGCATCAATCTTTATTTCCGTAATTTCATCCTTAATTTCTGTCTTTCTTAAAGTTCCATACTCCTCTTTTATTCTTATTAATTCTGACTTAATAACATTTTTTAATTTTTCAGAATCCGCCAAAATTGCCTCCAATGCCTTAATAAGTTTCCTTAAATTTTTCTGTTCTTCTAATAAATCAGCAACATCAGTATTACTTAAACGATATAATTGTAAATCAACAATAGCTGTTGCTTGTTTTTCTGTAAAATCAAACTTTTCTATCAAATTATTAATAGAATCACTTTTATTTTTACTAGAACGAATTGTCGCAATTATTTCATCTAAAATAGATAAAGCTTTAATTAAACCTTCAACAATATGCATTCTTGCTTTAGCATGATCTAAATCAAAAATTGTTCTTTTAGTAACAACATCTTTCTGATGAGCAATATAAGCTTTTAAAATATCTATAATGCCTAAAGTCATAGGTCGATTATTTACAATCGATACCATATTATAATTATATGATATCTGCATTTCTGTATTTTTTAATAAATAATTTATTATCAAATCACTATTAGCATCTTTTTTTAAATCAATTACAATTGTTTCAGGATTATCAAGATTCGATTCATCACGTACCTCAACAATTCCATCTATTTTTTTATCAATCCTAATATCATCAATTTTCTTTACTAAAGCAGCTTTATTAATATCAAAAGGAATTTCTGTTATAACAATTTGTTCCTTACCTTTATTTTTCACTATTTCATATTTTGATTTAACAATTACTTTACCTCGTCCAGTTCGAAAAGCTTCCTCAATTCCTCTAATTCCCTCAACAACGCCTCCAGTTGGAAAATCAGGTCCTTTAACAATTTTCATAATTGTTTCTAAATTTGTATCAGGATTATCCATAAGCATAATAGTTGCATCAATAATTTCAATTAAATTATGAGGAGGTATATTAGTAGCATACCCAGCACTAATACCAGTCGAACCATTTACCAATAAATTTGGAAATTTAGCAGGTAAAACAGTTGGTTCCAACAACGTATCATCATAATTCCAAGTCCACAAAATTGTATCCTTATCAATATCTTTCAACAATTCATTACTAATTTTTGATAATCTAGCCTCAGTGTAACGCATTGCAGCAGCACTATCACCATCCATAGAACCATTATTACCATGCATATCAATAGTAATTGTATTTTGCTTCCACCATTGACTCATCCTAACCATAGCTTCATAGATCGAAGAATCACCATGTGGATGATATTGTCCCATGACATTTCCAACAGTTTTAGCCGACTTTTTATAAGCTTTATCATAAGTATTCTTATCACGATACATGCCATACAAAATTCTTCTTTGAACTGGTTTTAAACCATCGCGAACATCTGGTAAAGCCCTTTCTTGAATAATCGATTTCGCATAAGCTCCAAACCTAGCACCCATTATTTCTTCTAGTGAATAATCATATATCCGTTTTATTATATCTTGCATAATATCACCTACTTAATTATAAACAAAAAAAAAGAAAAAAGCAAACTTTTTCTTTATAGAGCCAGGTTAAAAACATGAAAATAATTTAAGACATAGAATTATCCTATATTTTATAAAGGTTAATCTATGTTTTTTTAT
>CANQIS010000065.1 GCA_947624115.1 uncultured Bacilli bacterium | reverse complement strand
ACAGAAGTTAAGCACTTTCACGCCGACAATAGTGTATGCGAAGATAGGTAGTTGCCAATTTTTTTTGTATATTTTTAAAGGTGATTAAATGAAAAAGAAATTTATGTTAATTATAGTGTTTGTTATGATCATTTTAATTTTTATATATAATATTATTCCTAAAAAAATAGTCAATGAAAACTTAATGATAGATTTATCATCATATTCTATAGAAGAAGCAAAAAAATATGCTGATGAAAATAATTTGAAATTAGAAATTGATGAAATATATACTGATGATTATCAAGTCGGAAAAATAGTAAAGCAAAATATAGAAAAAGATAAAAAAATAAGCAAAGGTGATAATCTTATAATAACCGTTTGTATAGGTACATTAGAAGACAAAAAAAAGAAAGATATAGAGGTATATAATCTTTATAATGTTAACGAATTAGGCAGAGTTCCTGTCATGATGTATCACGGTATTCATAATAAAAGTAATGCTGAAACACAATATACAGGCGGAAATGTTGATAAAGATGGTTACCAACGGACTGCTGAGGCATTCAGACAAGATCTAGAATTCTATTATAATAACAATTATCGAATGATTAGATTAACGGATTATATTGATGGAATCATTGATGTTGAAATAGGAAAAAGTCCAATTATAATTACTTTTGATGATGGCTTAGAAAATAATATAAAAGTTTTAGGATTAGATGAAAAAGATAATTTAATTATTGATCCTAATTGTGCTATTGGCATTTTAGAAGAATTTAAGAAAAAATATCCAGATTATAATGTTACAGCAACTTTTTTTGTAAATCAATCATTATTCAACCAGCCTAAATATAATGAAAAAATATTAAATTGGCTTGTCGATAATGGATATGATATAGGAAATCATTCAGCTAGTCACCCAGATTTTACAAAAATAAGTATTAAAGAAACTAATTATCAAATAGGTAGTGTATATGAACAATTGAATAACATTATTCCAAATAAATTTGTTAAGATTGTAGCTTTACCGTATGGTTCACCATATTCTAAAACTCACGCAAACTTTAGTTATATTATGAATTCTGAATATAATAATATTCAATATGAAACTAAAGCAGCACTAAGAGTTGGTTGGGAAAGCGACTATTCGCCATTTAGTAATGATTTTGATCCAACTTTTATAAAAAGAATTAGGGCATATGATAATGATGGTAAAGAATTTGATATTCAAGCAAATTTTAAAAATTTGGAAAATAATCGTTATATATCAGATGGTGATAAAAATAAGATTGTTATAAAAGAAAAAGATTTGTCAAAATTAAATAACACTAAAAACTTAGAAGTTGTCAACTACTAAAAAAGATTTATGATTAAGTATTGTAATAATACTTTTTTTTTTGCTATAATTAAAATGGTGATAAAAATGGAATACAAAATAACAACCAGAAATGAAATAGAAACAATTCAATTAGCACAGAACTTTGAGTCAGAAAAATTTCCAAATATGATTATTTGCCTTAATGGTGAATTAGGCAGTGGCAAAACAATTTTTACTAAAGGTATTGCTAACGCATTAGGAATTACAGAAACAATAACATCACCTACTTTTACTATTATTAAAGAATATCAAGGTGAATTACCATTATATCATATGGATGTATATAGATTAGATGGCAATGCAGATGGTATCGGAATAGAAGAATATTTTACTAAAGGTGGAGTTGTAATTATTGAATGGGCTGATACTATTAAAGATATTTTACCTAAAGAAAGACTAGATATAAAATTCAAAATAGTTGATGAAAATAAGCGAATTTTAATTTTAACTCCGTATGGCAAAGAATATGAAGATTTATGTGAGGCCGTTTTATGATTGAATTTTTTCTAGATACATCAACTAAATATGTTACAATTTCTATTTTGAAAGATGGTAAACAAATTTATTTTTTTCATGATAAGATATTTGAAGATTTGTCAGTAAAAATCTTGCCATTGATAGATAATGCCTTAAATGAATGTTCTATAAAGATAGATGATGTTGGGGTAATATATGTTGTTGTTGGACCTGGTAGCTTTACAGGAATTAGAATTGGATTAACAATTGTTAAGACATGGGCATGGACATTAAAGAAAAATGTTATTCCAATCTCTAGCCTTGAATTAATTGCGTCAACTAACATAGAAACAGATTACATTGTTCCATTTATTGATGCTAGAAGAGGTAATTGTTTTATTGGAGTTTATGACAACCAGCTAAATACCGTAAAAAAAGATCAATTTGCTAATTTTGAAGAATTTATTAACAATATTGATAATTCTAAAACATACACATTAGTAACATATGATAATCTAGAAAACTACAAATATATAACACCTAAAATAGATGTTATAAAATTAATAAAAAAACACAAAAATGATAAACCAATTAACCCACATAGTTTAAATCCAAACTATTTAAAATTAACAGAAGCAGAAGAAAACTTTAATAAGAAAAATGATAAGAAAAATTGATATAAATGATTTAGAACAATTAAACCACTTAACAAAATATTTTGACATTATTATTAACAATGAAGATTTAAATAAAAAAGATAACTATTATTTTGGATATTTTGTAAAAAATAAATTAGTGGCTTTTATCAATTATACAGTTTACTATGAACGTGCCGAAATAAATTATATCTTTGTTATAGAAGAATATCGTAGAAAAAAAATTGCAGACAAATTATTAAAATTTGTTATAAAAAATAATTACTATTTGGATAATATTACCTTAGAAGTTAGAATTTCAAATAATGCCGCTATTAAACTATATGAAAAAAATAATTTTAAAAAATGCACAATTCGAAAAAATTATTATAAAAACGAAGATGCTATTTTAATGATAAAGAATTTTGGTGATGATGAATGAAAGATATATATATATTAGCTATAGAATCAAGTTGTGATGAAACCAGTGCCTCTATAATTAAAAATGGAAACGAAGAAATATCAACCGTTGTTTTATCACAAATGGATACCCATGCCAATTACGGTGGTGTAGTTCCAGAAATAGCTAGTAGAATGCATGTAGAAAATATTACATTAGTCTTGGAAGAAACATTAAATAAAGCAAATATAACAATGAATGAGATAACAGCCATTGCCGTAACTTATGGTCCAGGGTTAATAGGATCATTATTAATAGGCGTTGAAGCCGCTAAAACTTTAGCGTATATTTATCATAAACCATTAATCCCTGTTCATCATATAATCGGTCATATATATGCTAATAATTTGAAAAAAGAACTACAATTTCCATTAATAGCCCTTGTAATTAGCGGTGGACATACTGAACTTGTATATATGGAAAATCATTATAAATTTAAAAAAATTGGTAGTACATTAGATGACGCTGTTGGTGAGGCTTACGACAAAGTTGCTAGAGTATTAAATTTACCGTATCCAGGTGGACCTTTGGTCGACGCCTTAGCCCATAAAGGTGAGGATACATATAATCTTCCGCTACCTTTAGATGATGATTCATATAATTTTAGTTTTAGTGGAATAAAAAGTGCTGTTATAAATTTAAAGCATAACGAAGAACAAAAAGGAAATACTATAAATAAAGAAAATTTAGCTTGTTCTTTTCAAAATAGAATTATAAAAGTAATAACCAAAAAAACCATGAAAGCTTTAAATGAATATAATGTAAATAAATTGATAATTGCAGGTGGTGTTGCTGCAAATAAAGGCATTAGAAATGAATTTGAACAATTGTGCGATATAAATAATATTGATTTAATTATTCCTGCCATTAATAGATGTACAGATAATGCTGCTATGATTGGTGCTGCTGGATACTATGCCTACCAATTAAATCAATTTGCAAAATACGATTTAAATGCAAAATCAAATATCGAAAATTTATAAAAAGAATAAAAGAGGTGATATAATTGCTTACAGAAGAAGAAAAAAAATATCTATCTAGTCCTAGATTAACAGTTAAAATACATTACGTCGAACTAAAAGAGAACTATAAAGACGATGATATTTTTTACTATTATGGAAAAGGAATTGTAATTTCAACTATTAGTAATGAAACATACATTGATAGCAATACATATACTAACGAGAAATTAATTGAATTATTAAATGATATTTATAAAAATATTGATACTAACGAATTAATCTTACCAGAAGAATTTATTACTATAGATATGATAGAAAAAACATTTTCCAACTTAAATTGCAATATAATTAAAATTAATGGTACTAATACCGTTGGATATGACCAATTAAAAGCCATAAATGAATATTCAAAAATTAAAGAATTAAAAGTTCCATCGATTGACAAAAAAATAGCCAATAATAAATTCAAATTTAAAATAATTCCACGTATTAATAATCAATTTACAAGTCCTAGATTTAAAGACTTTATTATTGATGATATTTTACGACTAAAAGCTTTAGATATCCAGTTACCATTACAAGAAGATTATGTGGATGAAAAAGGGCAAACTATCAGTGAAAAAAACGATTTAAACCAAGTTATAAACGTTTTAGTAGATATTGATTCCCTATCTTTTACAATATTAGATAATGGTGAAAGTTCCATTGTCCAATCATTAGATATAATTCATGACATTGAAGTATCAATTGGAAGTCAAATTGAAGATATCTATTATATAACAGGTAATCGTAACATCGAAAACATTAGCTTACTTACAGAAATAGATGTTAGTCATAAATTATCAATTATGTATGATAAAGAAATAATTTGTTCATTATCGGATTTTATAAATATGCGTCATATCATTAATCTTTTTATTGAAAAAATTACCAAATATGAACTGTCACCTCTAGAAAAGACTTTATATGCATATGATTTAATAAAAGACTTTTATATCATTAATAGTAAATATATTCAAGAAAAGAAAATATCAAGATATATTCATAGGATATTTAAGATAAATAAATTAAATTGTCAAGCCTATGCAACCCTTTATGAACAAATTTTAAAAGAATTAAAAATAAAAGCAGCTACCTATGATTTATATTCTCCATTAGTAGCCGAACTATTTTTAACAAGGGATAATCATTCCAGAGTTATGATTCACTTAATTGATGAAAAATATAATATAGACGGTTTATTCAGTACTGACGTTATTTGGGATTCAATAAAAAAAGCAAAACATAACTATCATTATGAATTTTTCTTAACTAGAGTTATCAACACCAAAAAACAATTTTCAACCGATAAATTTCACGATGAAATTGATATATTACTAGGTGATAAAGATTTTGCAGAACTTAAAGAAAAAGAATTGTCTTTTTTTCAAAGTCTATTAAATAAAGATAATGTTGTTGAAAAAGACATTGAAAAATTAAAAATAATTATGGTAAATAATATTTCATTAAAAACTTTAATTTATGCATTATCAAATGTTCGAGTAGCACAAGGAAAAGACAAAGAAAAAATTAAAGAAGAATTAGTTGCTATTGTAAATAGAACTAATCATAAACCAGAATATAACAACAAAATATTTTATGAAGACGAAGATTTATCTTATTTAGATATTGCCATATTAAACAAAAAAAAGTATGATTAAATCAATGTTAATAATTTAAGAATAGAAAATTGAAATTCTATTCTCTTTTGAATGAATTAAAATTTTAGTATTCTTTGTATTCATTATGAATTTTCTTCTAAAAAATGTTAATTAAGTGTTGATGAACATAATTTCACATGATATTACATTAATACATACTTGGTGGTAATAGTCTGAAAACAAATTAAAGTTTTCATGAATATGTGTGCCTTGAACAAAGTGAAAGTAATGTGTGGTTAACATGATAATAAATAATGCATATAAGTTTAGATTATATCTTAATTGTAAACAAAAAATATTAATAAATGAAACATTTTAATTGTACGGATATTTATATATAATTATTATTTAAATAAAAAACAAGAACTATATAAAAGTGAACCTAAAAATTTAAAAATCAAGAACATGCTCAAAAATCATAATCTAGCCAAATCACTATCAGATGCACCATTAGTTTATAAGTCAATGCAAGAAATAATTGATTTTATAGGTGATACAATCTAAAGTTAAGATTATAAAGCTTATTTATAACTTTAAAGCTAGTGATTAAATGACAACAGTTAAACAAAAGATAGCCCTTGACACATTGAATATTTTATCAATGAAAATGGTCATACATCAACTGTTCAAGAATTATGTGATTTAACAAATAATAAATCAAAAAATGTTATATTAAATAAATTGATGTATTAGAAGAAAAAGAATATATAAGTATAAAAAATGGCAAGGCACCACATATTGATGTGGTATTGTGATATATATTCATCTTTATTCTTCATTTTTTTATTTGCATAGTAAATCCTTTATTTGTAACTCTACAACAAATTGGTATTACTTTTAATCCCATAACACATATCCATTAGTGACGTATAACCATTATCCATTGTTCTTATTATTGGATATGGTAAATAAACTTTTTATATTTGCATAATTTTCTCTTGATTTTTTTGAAAAACACCATCAAAACCTTTTTATTTATCTAAATAATAATATCAAAAAAAGAATAGAATTGTTAATTTTCTATTCTTAAGTTAATAACATTGCGATTAAAGTACTTTTTTAATTCCATAATTTCTTTGGATATTCACCTTTTTTTACTAATGTATGAATATTATTTACAACTTCTTCTTTATCTTCTTTATATGTGATACCATACCATAAAGCTGTAGTAGGTAATACCTTAACACTAGCCTTATTATCTAAAATCATTTGATAAACAACATCAGGTATTAAATATTCACATTTTAATATATTCTCTTTATTAGCTTCTAAAAATTTTGGAAAATTTGCTTCAATATAATCAAAAATTTTTGGAGAAAAAGTTAACATATTCATTGAAACCAAATCATTCTCACTAAGTTCAAATTTAGCACTACCATCCAAAGGTGATGCAATTATTTTACCATCGACAACTTCAACACTACTTTCAATTAATTGCTTTAAAAATCCATCTTGGATATGACATACCCCTCTTTTAACAGCACCATTTTTTGATAAAACATTTTTTATCATATAACCTGTTAAAGAAAAAATCAAATCTTGATTATTATTTTCAATAAAATTAGATGAAACAAAGAAAGAATCCCTTCCGTAAAAATCATCAGCATTTATAATCGTAAATTGTTCATTTATTAGATCTTTAGCAGCTAATATAGCATGCGCAGTTCCCCAAGGCTTTTGTCTATCAGCAGGTAAGCTAAACCCTTTAGGTAAATCTTCTAATCTTTGAAAAGCATACTCTACATTAATTTTATTTTCAATTCTTTTACCAATTGTTTCACGGAAAATTTCATAATTTTCCTCTTTAATAATAAATACTACTTTATTATAACCAGCCTTAATCGCATCATAAATAGAATAGTCTATAATAAATTCTCCACTTGGACCAATCGGTTCAATTTGCTTTAAGCCACCATATCTAGAACCCATACCAGCAGCCATAATTAATAACGTTTTATTTGTATTACTCATTAAGAAACCTCTTTCTATATACTAAGATTTTAACACTATCAACATATTTAGTCAATTATTAATTAAAATAAAATTACAAATAGATAACTATTCTGAATAATGAGATATAAACACAAAAATTTAATTAAAACACTTAACAGAAATTTTTTAAAGCATTATCATTATTACGGGATTCCAAATAATGGAAGAATGCTGTATAATTTTGCACGAGAACCAATTACTAAAAAGAAGCAATAGGAAAAATTATATACTGTATATTTAAAGTATATAAAATTGCCTCACAAAAAATTTATGCGAATTTTGAGTGAATCTAATTATTAAAAGTTGCATGCGAAAAAATGTACATACAACTTTATTAAGAACTTATGTCGCAAGGCTGCTATTTACTAGACTGTAGGAGGTAGAAAAAATGACTATCGAAGAAGAATTATTTAAAAAAACAAAACTTGATTTTGATAAAATAGCTAAATACGGATTTAAAAAAGATAAATCATTGTACAAATATTCAAAAAATATTATGAATAATAATTTTAGAGTTGATATTGAAATAAATGAAGATGGTATCGTTAAAGGCAAAATTTTTGATTTATCGTTTGACGAAGAATATACTAACTTTCGTGTGGAAG
The DNA here is from genome assembly GCA_947624115.1 of uncultured Bacilli bacterium. Taxonomy (GTDB): domain Bacteria; phylum Bacillota_I; class Bacilli_A; order RF39; family UBA660; genus CAJLIR01. The sequence continues at coordinate 2,276 of CANQIS010000065.1, read as the reverse complement.
AAAATATTGGTTCTTTTGTAAGCGAGGTCAAAGAAGAATTTAAACATTTATTAGAAGATATTAAAAATAATTGTTTTATTAAAGAAGATTTTATATATGAACAACCAAATAGAATAGCCAAAGCAATAAAAGAAAAATATGGAGATAATCCAGAATTTGAATGGGAAAAATTTCCTGGATATGCCACTTTTAGAAATAAAGAAAGTAAAAAATGGTATGGTATAATAATGAATATTGATAAAAATAAATTAGATAAAAAATCTAATGGTGAAGTAGAAATAATTGATATAAAACTAGAGCCAAGCGAGATAGAAGATTTATTAAAACTAGATGGATTTTATCCTGCATACCATATGAATAAGAAAAGTTGGATTTCAATTATATTAAACAATACTATATCAGATGAAAATATAATAAATTTAATTGATAAAAGCTATTCATATACAATAAATAAAAAAAATCAAAATGAATGGATAGTACCTGCAAATCCAAAATATTTTGATATAGAAAAAGTCCTAAAGAAAAATAATACAATAATATGGAAACAAAGTACCTATATTAAAATAAATGATATTGTTTATTTATATGTTGCAGAACCTTATTCATCAATTATGTATAAATTTAAAGTAAAAGAAGTTAATATTCCTTATGAATATAAAGATGAAAATGTAAAAATGCAAAAAATTATGAAAATAGATTTAATAAAAAGATATGAAAAAGGGAAAATATCGTTTAACAAATTAAAAGATTTTGGAATAAATGCAATTAGAGGGCCAAGATATATGCCATCAGCATTAAGTGAATATATAAATAAAATAAATTAAAAAATATATAAGTTAATCAAATAGAAATTTGTATAGTAGGTGAAATGCGTAATTATTTAAAAAAAGATAAATTTCATGTTAAAAAAATAATTAATTGGAATTAACTTAATAAACATCATATATTTTCTAACAAACAACATAGATAAATAATTGTACAAATTATATTTTGTTAAATTCAACTTCTAGTTCATGTTTATTTTTAATGATTTAGTGTATAGTTAATTCATGAAAGGAGAAAACTATATGGATCAAATTAAAATAGGTAAATTTATTGCAAAATGCAGAAAAGAAAAAAATTTAACACAATTCCAATTAGCAGAAAAATTAAATATTACTGATCGTGCTATATCAAAATGGGAAAATGCCAAAAGTATGCCAGACTCATCAATAATGATTGAATTATGTAATTTACTAGATATTACAGTCAACGAATTGTTAATTGGTGAAAGAATTGACAAAGGAAAATATTTAGAGCAAGCAGAAAATAATCTTGTTGAATTAAAAAAATATATAGAAAATCAAAATAAATTACAAATAAATTTAAGTTATACATTTAGAATAACAAGTTTAATAGTTGATCTTGTTTTTACTTTTATAATATTGTTTGGAACAATTGATACTTTAAGTGAAATAATACTAATAATAGCATTTGTATTAGTTTCTTTAATTTGTTTATTTACCTCAGCCCATATTGAATTACTAGCAGGATATTATCAATGCAATAAATGTGGAAATAAATATATTCCTAATAAAAACTTTTTTTCTTTTTCAATGCAAATTGGCACAAAAAGATATTTAAAATGTCCAAAATGTCATAAAAGAAGTTGGAATACAAAAGTATTAAAAAAATAACAAATTACAATTGTACACTATAGGCTAATAATTTAATAGGTGAGAATCCTAACTAGTAAAATTAAATTAACAACTAGTAACAAAATTTAAAGCGAAATAGTAACAGTTAGTTTAAGTGCATACAGCAAAAAATTTTCACTACTCGATATGGCAAGAATAGTTAAATTTATTCATGATCCAAGTCCTAATCATGTTTTACAAAGTTATTATATTAACAGATAAACTATCACTTCTCTAAGTCTGAAAGTAAGTCGTGAGCCAATTTGTAAATAAAAAAATGAATATGACCGACCATCACCCAAAGTATGTCAAAAGAGTGATAGCTAATCAGAATGAACAAATGGTAGTTAAATTTGAAACACAGGAAAAACTATTAAAATAAACTAACAAATTCGTAAAATTATTAAATTATACTACAGAAAAAAATAAATATTTAATTATCTACAACTCGTAAAGAAAATGAAGAAAAAAAATATTAAAATAAAAAAGACTAAAAAATAACGAAGTCATCAAAAATTTACTTTATTTTTTAAATCTTTTTTCTATATAAAAAATAACATAATACATAATTACAGCAACAACACACAAAATAATTATTCC
>CANQIS010000064.1 GCA_947624115.1 uncultured Bacilli bacterium | reverse complement strand
CTTGTAACAGGAAAGCAAAAGTGGTACAATTGGGAAGAAAGAAGTAATCTAGCAAGATGGTGTGCGATCTTTCTAGCTAAAGATGAAAAAGAATTAACTGAGTTATTAAGTGAAGAATTTATGGAAAGGGATACAAGTGAAAAATTAATGGAAGAAATTAATGATTTATGTAGTGATGATGAATATGTAGAATTATATACAGATTTATCCAAAAGAGAATTAGAATATAATACTTATATTGAAGAAGCAAAAATAGAGTCAAAAAATGAAGGCAGAATTGAAGGTGAAAATAAACGAAATTTAGAAATTGCCAAGAATTTATTAGAACAAAATGTTGATATAAATATTATATCTGATGCTACTGGTTTAACAATTGATGAAATAAACAACTTAAAATAATTTAGTTTGATAAAAAAAATGATAAACGCATGAATTAAAAAACATGCGTTATTTTAATATAAATAAAATAAAAAAAGGTATTGCAATTATTAAACAAATACGTTATAATTTAAATATCATAATAAAAAGGAGATGTTTAAATTATGATGAGAAAAAGTATAAAAAATAAAGGGTTTACGTTAATAGAGTTATTAGCCGTAATTGTAATACTAGCAGTAATAGCTTTAATAGCTGTACCACAAATCTTAAATATCTTAAATAGAGCAAGATTAAGTGCAGCTGAAGATACAACAAGTGGTATTATAAAATCAGCAGAAAATTACGTAACAAGTTTTATGTTACAAAATAATGGAAGATTTCCAGATGGAACACTTGCTTTTGAATGTACAACTAATGGTTGTCAATTAAAAGAAACATTAGATGATAGTTATAATATGAATAATTTAACAACATTAGATTTTAAAAGAACAAAGCCAACAAGTGGAACAATAACAATCAGTAATAGTGGAAAAAATATTAATACAACTAATTTAAATATTAATAATTTTGTTTGTGCTTATTTAGATGATAAAAGTATTTGTACTGATAAAAGAGCAGCAAAAGAAGATGGAACTGTCGTTTATTTTAATCCTGTAACAGGAAAAGAATGTAGTGCAAGTGAATATACAGAAAATCAGAGTGAAGATGGTATAAAAGAAGGTTGTATGAAATGGTATATTTTTTTAGATAGTGAAGAATCAGCAGTTTATAATTTGTTTTTAGATCATAATATTAATACTTCAGGTAATTATGTGGAGTGGAATTCTAGTTATATAAATTCTTCTGGTCCAAAAGAAGTAATTGAAAAATTAAAAGAGACAACTGAAAATTGGATAGGAGTACCAAATCGTAATGATAGTTATTCTGTTAATTGGACTTATAATAATCAAAATTATGGATATACAGTTGACTATACTGGGTATAAAGCTAGATTAATAGCGGCAGAAGAAATTGCCAAAATAGCTGGACTTGATGATTGGAGTAATACAACAGCTGGACAAATAAGTATCGTTAAAATAAAATGGTTATTATCTAAAATAGATAATCATTATTGGACTGTTACTCCTGGAACTAATAATAGAGCTTATGCTGTAGGAATTGGAACTTTTTCACCTCTTTATCTTAATAATCATGAGGATTTGTATGGAATAAGACCAGTTATAACAGTAAAGAAAGCAGATTTATTACAGTAACTTATCTTGATTTTATTTTTGATAAAAACATCTAATCATTGAGTTTTTATCTTTTTTTTAGTTAAATATTTATTTTTATTTTCCTTTTTTCTTTTTTGAGGTATAATTTAATTAGGTGATGCTAATGTCGCAAATATCAATAAATAATGAAGAATACTTACAATCTATGATTTTATTTTTATTTGAAAAAGCAAAGTATTATAAAAGTAATAATAATTCTCAATTAAGTGATAATTATATTTCTTTAGCAAATGAATACCTAAAAAGATTAAAGAAGGTAAGTGATAAAAATGCAGATATCAACAATAACCAATAAAGAGAAGTACTTTGAGGCATTTGATAATCTTATTAAAGAAATAAAAAATGAAAATGATTTATCTAATTTAGATATTGAATCTTTTTATTCAAATATTAGTAAAATAGAAAATTTAAGTTTACAAGATATTTTAACTTATATGTTATATTGTTTTCAAGTGGTTGAATTAGTTCAGAAATGGAAATTAAAAAAATTAATTAATTATGATTTATTTTTAAATAATATTCAAAATATTTATGATGAAATATTTTGTGATTCTAATACTACTTTTAATAATAAAGTTATTGCAACTATCAGTTTTGGTAATATTATTGAGAAAACCATAAATTATAATATAGAAGATAAAATAGAACCAGTTTTGACAGAATACTTAAAATGTATTCGTGCTAAAAAAGTTTATTTACAAAACAATGACTTAATTTTATTACGTGGTAATTTATATTGTCAGATTTGTAGTGCATTAAAAGATAATAGTACGGATAATTCTATATTTTTTGATTTTTATAAAAAATTAAATAAATATTTTGATTATGAAAAATATAAGGAAACAGCTAATAAAGTTTTTTCTAATATGTTAAAAAAAGATCATTTATCTTATTTTGAATTGAATAATTTTTTATCTTTTAAAGCATATAATGATTTCAAAATAAATAATGATGATTTTAAAATTGTATTGTCACAGTTATTATCTAATTATCGATATGAGTTTTTTGATAAAAAGATTTTTATATATTTGATTAATAATTTTTTTAATAATTTAATTGTTGAGAAAGATTTAAAATTGGAATTAGAATTTGGTTTTAAACCATCTATAGAAAGTGATACTGCAATTTTTATTAATTATAATGATGTTGATTGTAATTGTAATAATAATCTAGGAATGATTAAAAATATTATTTTAGAAGTAAACAAATTTTTGTATGATAGTAATAATAAAGATGGATATTTGGAATTACAGAAATTAAAAGATAAATTGATATCGGATAAAAAGGTTGAAAATATTTCAATTTTAAATTATTCTAATATTATTGAGTTTATGTCTTTAAATGAATATATTAGATTTTTAAAAAAGTATAGTTTTACAAATTTTAATAGTTATTTTAATGAAATTAAAAGTAGTATTGAGATTGAATATCAGAAAATCGAAAACAAAGATAATATAAAAAAATCATATATGACTAATAATGAGTTATTTGATCAATATTATTCAATAGAGGATAGAAAACTTTTAGTTAGTAAATATCCTATTTTGTTATTAGAATATGATAAGAATGGCAATTATAAGAAGATATCTACAGTGATTGCTGATAAAACAAAATTAGAAAATAAAATTAAAAGCTTATCGGAACCTAAAGATTTAAAAATGTTGAATTTATTACAAAGTTATAAAAATTTAATCATTTATCGTAATAGTGATTTATATAGTTTATTAAATGATTATTATTCTTTATTATTAATTGATAGTATTGATAGTAATGTAATAAAGGAAAAAGAATTAGTTATTAAGAATTATCTTCCTAATTTGATAAAAGATAATTTAGCCTTTAATGGTAAGATTTCTAAAAAAGAATTAGAAGAAATATTTAATGATTATATTGATTCTTGTGTTAAAAAAATATCACAAAATAGGGTTAATAATAAGTCATTTGATTCAACAAAAGATTTTTTAAATTTTGAAAAAAGTAATGCTGATAATTATTTAGGAATATGTCAACTTCAAGAAATATTAAAACAGATTTATAAATAGTTTTAATGATATTGACTTATATATTTTTTAAAAGTATAATTAGATTGAGAGGATGAATTTATGGATAATATATTAAGTGAAACAGAATTAAAAATGTCTTTAGCGATTGAAAGTATGGAGAAAAGATTTATTAATATTAGAGCAGGACGTGCTAATCCAAGTATGTTAGATGGTATTATGGTATCTTATTACGGAGTAGATACTCCTTTAAAACAATTAGCAAATATTTCTATTCCAGAGGCTCGTCAATTAATGATTAAACCGTTTGATAAATCTTGTTTATCAGCTATTGAAAAAGCAATTTTTGAGGTAAATATAGGAATTACACCAAATAATAATGGTGAAGTTATTATATTAAATATTCCTGCTTTAACAGAGGATACAAGACGAGAGTATGTAAAGCAAGCAAAAAATATTGCTGAGGAAGCTAAAATTTCTTTACGTAATATTAGACAAGATACGAATAATGAAATTAAAAAATTAGAAATTTCAGAAGATGATGTAAAGAATGGTTTAGATGATGTTCAAGAATTGATTAATAAATATAATAAAATAGTTGATGAAAAATTAAAAATAAAGGAAAATGAATTGATGAGTATATAAAAAGTTTGTCATAATTAGACATACTTTTTTTATTTTTGATTAATAATTTTCTAAATAAAGTACCATAATGATAAAAATATGATACAATGATAGGGGTGGTTATATGTTTAATAAAAAAATATCTGAAAAAGAACTCGATGTAAAAAAACTTAATGATGTAATAAGTATGACCAAAAAAATTTTAAGTATTGCGTATATTTTTATAGTTATAGCTGGAGTTTATGCAGCAACTTTAATTTTTAAAGAGTGGAAGATTGGTAATTTTCTTTTTAATCTTTTACGAATTGTATCGCCCTTTTTTATAGGCTTAGTTGTTGCCTGGCTATTAGATCCAGTTGTTAAATTTTTAAAAAATCATAAAATTCAACGAACTTTAGCTACTGTTTTAGTTTATATTGTTTTAATGATAATTTTAGTTTTGATTATTAGTTCTTTGATGCCTCTTTTATCTGATCAAATTAATGAAATTGTTAAAAGTATTCCTAATATTTTAACAAAAGTTCAAGATTGGATAAATGATCTTTTTGCGAAAGTAGGATCAATTGATGGTATTGATATAAATAATATTAAAAATAATCTATTTACAAAGTTAGAAACTTATGGTTCAGAATTAACAAGTTCTTTACCAGATTTAACTGTTAAGTTTGTTTCATCGTTTTTTTCTGGTTTAGGATCTTTAATTGTAGGTTTTATCATCGGCTTTTATCTATTAATTAGTTTCGAAAATATTAATGACGCTATCATAACTTTTGTGCCAAGCAAAAGTCGTGATGATTTTCGTGGACTAACAAATGAAGTAAATACTTCGCTTCGTAAGTATGTTCAAGGAACACTTATTTGTGCTACATCTGTATTTGTTTTATCGACTATTGGCTTTGCGATAGCGGGTTTAAAAGCACCAATTTTATTCGGACTTTTCTGTGGTGTTACTAATATTATACCTTATGTTGGACCATATATTGGTGGAGCACCAGCCGTTTTAGTTGGTTTTTCACAAGAGCCAATCGTCGGCATTATTGCTTTAATTTCTATTATTATTGCTCAATTTTTGGAAAGTAATATTTTAAATCCTGTGGTAATGAGTAAGACTATGAAATTGCATCCTGTTACAATAATTTTAGGATTGCTTGTGTTTGGACATTTTTGGGGTATGATTGGAATGTTACTTGCTACACCGATTATTGCAGTTTTAAAATCGATTATTTTATTTTTAGATGACAAATATGATATTATTTCATTTAATTAGAAGGTGATTGTATGAATTTTATAAGTAAAAATCCTAGAATATATATTTTTGCTGGTAAGGCAAGATCTGGTAAAGATACATGTGCTAATATAGTAAAGGAATATTATGAACAAAAAAATTTAAAAGTAGTAAATTTACAATATTCTTCATATTTAAAAGAATATGCTAAAAAAATAGAAAATTGGTCCGGTGATGATGAAACGAAACCACGTCAATTATTAATTGATCTTGGAACTGATTTGATAAGAGGACAAATAGATAAATATTTCTTTATTAAAAGAATTGTTGATGATATAAAAGTTTATTCATATTTCTTTGATGTTATAACTATAAGTGATGCTAGAGTATCTGAAGAATTGGATATCCCTAAAGAGAAATTTACTAATGTAAAATTAATAGGCGTTACAAGACCATATCATGAGAATGGTTTAACGGCTGAACAGAAAAATTCTTTAACAGAAACAGGATTAAATAATTATGATAAATACGATTATGTTATTACAAATGATTCTGATATAGATGATTTAAAGAAAAAAGTTTTAGTGATGTTGGAGGAGATGAGTAAATGAAAAAACTAACAGGAAATGAAATTAGAAAGATGTGGTGTGATTTCTGGAAATCTAAAGATCACATGATTATTGAAAGTGCACCATTAATACCAAATGATGACCCAACTATTTTATGGATTAATGCTGGTGTTACACCTTTGAAAAAATATTTTGATGGGACGGAAATACCAGAGAATAGAAGAATAGCTAATATTCAAAAATGTATTAGAACTAATGATATAGAAAATGTTGGTTTAACGGCTCGTCATCAAACTTTTTTTGAAATGCTTGGAAATTTTTCAATAGGTGATTATTTTAAAAAAGAGGCAATTGGTTTTGCTTTTGAATTTTTAACTGATGAAAAATGGCTTGATATTTCAAAAGATAAATTATATATGACTATATATGCTGAGGATAGAGTTGCTTATAATACTTGGCGAAAATTAGGAGTTGAAAAAGATCATCTGATTTTATTGGAAACAAATTTTTGGGAAATTGGTCCAGGACCAAGCGGACCAGATAGTGAAATTTTCTATGATCGTGGAGAAGAATATGATCCAAATCATGTAGGATTAGATTTATTAAAAAAAGAAATTGAAAATGATCGCTATGTTGAAATTTGGAATAATGTTTTTAGTCAATATAATGCAACTCCAGGCTTAGATCGTCGTAATTATCCTGAATTACCAAGTAAAAATATTGATACTGGTATGGGATTAGAGCGAATGGCCGCTATTTTACAAGAAGTTCCAACTAATTTTGATACGGATTTATTTATGCCAATTATCAATAAAATATCAGAGATTAGTGGTGTTGCTTATACAGGACAAATGGAATTTAAAGTTATTGCAGATCACATTAGGACAATTACATTTGCACTAGCAGATGGTGCAAATTTCGGAAATAATGGTCGCGATTATATATTAAGAAGGTTATTACGAAGAGCAATACGTTATAGTAAAAAACTTGGAATTGATAGAATGTTTGCTAGTGATTTAGTTCCAATTATTGCAGAAGTAATGCAAGAAGCATATCCATATCTTAATGAAGAAATTAATATGATTATTCAAAAAATAAATACCGAAGAAGAATTATTTAATCGAACATTGGTAAATGGAGAAAAACGCCTACAAGAATTATTTATGAATGAAGATAAAATAATTAGTGGTGAAGATGCATTTAAATTATATGATACTTATGGTTTCCCATTTGAATTAACAGAAGAGTATGCTCATGAAAAAGGATTTACTGTTTCAAAAGAAGAATTTGATAAATATATGTTAGAACAAAAAGAATTAGCAAGAAATTCTAGAGAAAATTATAGTAGTATGAATCTTCAAAATCAAGATTTATTAAATTTTTCAGGTGATAGTTTATTTGTAGGTTATGATGAGTTAGAAACTAATACTAAAATTTTAAAATTATATGATGGTCAAAATTTTGTTGATAGTATAGTCAATAATGGTTATGTTGTATTAGAAAAAACACCATTTTATGCTGAATCTGGTGGTCAAGTATCTGATATTGGCGTAATTATAGATAATGGATTAACTTTAAATGTAGTTAATAGTTTTAAAGGACCAAATAAACAACATTTTCATCAAGTTGTATTTGAAGGTGAAATTCATGTAGGTGATGATGTAACCGCAACTGTTGATTCGACATTTAGATTAAATGTATCGAGAAATCATTCTGCTACGCATTTATTACAAAAATCATTACAAGATGTTTTAGGAAATCAAGTGCATCAAGCAGGTTCTAAAGTTGATGATAAAAGATTAAGATTTGATTTTACGTACGATGGAAATATTACACATGAACAAATTGTTGAGGTTGAAAACAAAGTTAATGAAAAAATTCAAAGTGATGTTTTAACAGTTATTCAAAATATGGATATAGAAGACGCTAAAAAATTAGGAGCAATGGCTTTATTTACTGAAAAATATGGTAAAAATGTTAGAGTTGTTAATATTGTTGATTCTATTGAATTATGTGGTGGAACACATGTAATTAAAAGTTCTGATATAGGACCATTTGCGATTATATCTCTAGAATCTAAAGGTCAAAATGTTTACCGAATAGAAGCTACAACTGGCGATAATATTACAAAAGAATTATTTGATGAAATTAGACCATATAATGAAGATATGATGAAATTATTAAATAAAGCTAAAAAGATTGTTGAAACGGCTTCAAATGATGGAATTATTTTAGATTTTAATATTAATATAAATAATGATAAACCACAAAAATATTCTGATATTTTGTTTAATTTAGAAGAATTAAATAATGTTAAACAGGCTGTATTTGAATTAGAGAAAAAATATGAAGCAGAAAAATCAAAAAAATTATTAGATCATATAGATGAATTCTTAAAAGCACAAAAAATGATTAATAATATAAATACTTTAATTATCAAAACAGAAGGTTGTGAATCTTCGGCATTAAAAAATATGATAGATACTTTACAAAATAATATTAATGGTTTTGTATTTATTGCTAATGTAAATGAAAACAGTGTTAATTTTTTAGCTAAATCATTACCAATATTATCAGATAAAATAAATTGTGGTGAAATTGTTAAAAATGTTTCGACTAAAGCTAATGGTAATGGTGGAGGAAATAAAAACTTTGCTATTGGTGGTGGAAATAGAGTTGATAAGGTTGATGAGATTTTGTTAGAAGTAGCTGATTTGATCGAGAAATTACAATGATAAAAGATGAAGTAAAAAATAATATGGTAAAAAGGGAAGAATTTTTATCGGAGTATGCTAAAAAAAGTTTGGATGCAGAAAGATTAATTCCAGAGGATAATGACTTTCGTCCAGCTTTTTTTCGCGATACCGATCGTATAATTCATACCGATTCATATACAAGATATGCAGATAAAACCCAAGTATTTAGTAATGTAGATAATGATAATATAAGTAGAAGATTTATTCATGTTCAATTAGTAAGTAAAATTGCTAGAACTATTGGTCGTGCATTAAATTTAAACGAAGATTTAATTGAAGCTATTGCGTTAGGCCATGATTTAGGTCATGTACCATTTGGTCATGTTGGTGAAAAGATTTTAAATGAAATTAGTTTGCAATTTAATCAAGGCTATTTTAGACATAATGTTCAAAGTGTTAGAAATCTGATGATTTTAGAAAATAATGGTCAAGGATTAAATATTACAATTGAAGTATTAGATGGTATTTTGTGCCATAATGGTGAATTAGTTGGTGATAAATATTATCCCCAAAATAAAACAAAAGAAGAATTTTTGAATGATTATAAACAAGGTTATTTAGAGAAAAATTATGATAATAAATTACGACCAATGACTTTAGAAGGTTGTGTTGTAAGAATATCTGATGTTATTGCGTATATTGGAAGAGATATAGAAGATGCAATTAAATTAGATATAATAAAAAAAGAAGATATACCCCAAAATATTATTGATGTATTAGGTTCAACTAATAAAGCAATTGTTAATAATATAGTTATTGATATTATTAATAATAGTATTGGTAAGGATTATATTTGTATGTCACAACCTGTATTTTTGGCTTTGAATGCGTTAAAAGAATTTAATTATAACAATATATATAATAAAGCTAATAGTCTAAAAACAATTGAAAACTATAAAACTATGTTTCATGAAGTATATGAAAATTGTTTAAATCAAATTAAGAATAAAGATTATAAGTCTTTAATTTATATTAATTTTATTAATAATATGAGTCTTGAATATATTAATAATAATTCTTGTGAGAGAATAGTTATTGATTATATTGCAGGTATGACTGATGATTATTTTATAAAAGAATATGAAAATATCAATAAAAAAAATATTAAATAATTTATCAAACATGGTAAATTATTTTTTTTGAATAATAAAATATACAGATTTTTAAAATCTGTATAACAATTTAAAAAATCTGTTATAAATAGATAACAAATTTAAAAAATTAGTCATTTTACAATGAATTATATATATGATATTTTACTAAACGAAGGAGGAATATATGCATACAACTTTGAAAACTAAATTAAAACCAGGAGAAATAATCCCATTAAACATGGATTTCATGTTTACTAATATCTTTAATAAAGAAGAAAATATCGATATATTAGAAAAATTCTTATCAGATTATTTTGAAATACCTTTAAATGAAATTAAAGGGAATGTAAAATTATTAAAAAGAAAATTACCAGTCAATAATAAAAAAGAAGCCAGTAATGAAGTAGATCTAATACTAAAATATAATAATCAATATATTAATATAGAATTATCAAATGAAAGAAGATCAACCGGAGTAATTACTAGAAACTTTTTATATGCCTGTAAAATTCATTCAAAACAATTAAAAAGAGGA
>CANQIS010000063.1 GCA_947624115.1 uncultured Bacilli bacterium | reverse complement strand
TTAGACTACAACTATCTACTTCTTTTAAATATGGTCTTTCATCATACAAATTCTTTATATCTTTAATACAATCATAAATATTTAGATTTTTATGTTCACTTTTATATAGTTTTTGTTTTTTATTTAAATAATAATTATATATAAATCTCGTACAACCAAATGTTTTATTTATTAATATTTTTTGTTCACAATTAGGATATAATCTAAACTTATATGCTTTATTTATTACCATGTTAACCACACATTCCTTTCACTTAGTTCAAGGCACACATAGTCATGAAAACAATTGTTTTTCAGACTATTATCACCAAATATGTATTAACATAATAACACACGAAATTATGTTCGTCAATAATTAATTAACATTTTTTAGAAGAAAATTCCTAATAAATAAAAAAAATTATTCTAAAAATAATTTTTTAATAAAGCATTCAATTCAACCGCATATTCCATAGGTAGTTCTTCACGAAAGCGTTCAATAAAGCCCATAATTAAAAGTTCTTTAGCTTTATCTTCATTTAGGCCTCTACTCATTAAATAAAATAATTTATCCTGGTCAATTTTTGAGACAGTTGCCTCATGTTCGATAATCGATGAACTATTTCCAATTTTATTTTGAGGAATTGTATCACTTTTTGAATATTCATCTAAAATAATAGTATCACATTTAATAGTACTTTTAGAATTAGTTGCCTGTTTAGTAATATTAACAGTGCCACGATAAGTAGCATTACCACCATTACACGCAATTGATTTACTAATTATATTACTAGTAGTATTAGGAGCCAAATGAATCATTTTAGCACCTGCATCTTGAATTTGACCTGTTGTTGCAACCGCAATTGAAATACAATTACCACGAGCATACTCACCGTTTAAAATACAAGATGGATACTTCATATTAACTTTAGAACCAATATTACCATCAATCCACTCCATCAATCCACCACTATCGACAATCGCTCTTTTAGTAACTAAATTATAGACATCACTAGACCAATTTTGAATTGTTGTATAACGACATTTAGCACCTTTTTTTACATATATTTCAACAACAGCAGCATGTAACGAATCAGAAGTATAAGTAGGAGCAGTACACCCCTCCATATAATGAAGATCACTATTTTCATCAACAACAATGATCGTTCTTTCAAATTGTCCCATATTTTTACTATTAATACGAAAATAACTTTGTAATGGTCGATCTAATTTTGTATTCGGTGGAATATATATAAAAGTTCCACCACTCCATACTGCACCATTTAAGGCTGTATATTTATTCTCGTCATACTTAACTAAATTATTAAAATATTCTTTAAAAATATCTGGATATTGCTTTAAAGCTGTATCTGTATCACAAAAAATAACATTCTTTTTTGTTAATTCTTCTAACATATTATGATATATTACTTCACTTTCAAATTGAGCACCAATTCCTGCTAAATATTTTGCTTCCGCTTCTGGTAAACCAATTTGTGAAAAAGTATCCCTGGCTTCCTTTGGTACATCTTGCCAATTATTATGCACTTTATCATCAATTCGCTTATAATAAGTTATATCATCAAAATCAATTTTTAATTCAGGGCCAAAATTGGGATTACTTAAACTATTAAATTTTTCTAAAGCCTTTAATCGAAATTCTAACATCCATTTTGGTTCATTTTTTAATTTTGAGATTTCTTTAATAGTACATGCCGTTAATTTATTTTTCTGCATAAAATAATCACCATTCTTTATAAATAGTTTTTCTCTTTTAAAATTTTTTCTATACCCCACCAAGGTAATAAAGCACATTTTTTTCGATTTGGTTGTTTATATATATCATTATAAGCATTAGCTTGCTGTAAAATATCAGCATTATACTCTTTTTCATCAATCATATTATTATAATTATCATAGATTTCTTTTACTTCTTTTAAAGATTTACCAATCAATGTATCAATCATAATTGAAGTTGCACTCGTACATATCGCACAAGCCTCACCATCAAAACGAATATCAGTAATAATATCATTTTCAATTTTAACCATTAAATTAACTTCATCAATACAACTTTCGTTATTCATATTTGCTTTTATATAATTATCATCATCTATTAATCCTCTATTCTTAGGATGTTGATAATGTTCCAAAATAATTTCTCTTTTTAAATTATTATCCATATCTATTATCACCTTTGCTTTATAATTATACTATATAAGCAAAGAAAAATGCAATAAATATTTCAAATTGATATAATAAAAAGAGGCCTATCTAGCCTCGACAATCAATTTAATAGCAGTTCGTTCTTCTCCTTCAATAACAATATCAGTAAAAGCTGGAATACAAATCAAATTTTTACCTGACGGAGCAACAAACCCCCTAGCTATCGCAATGGCTTTTATAGCTTGATTTAATGCTCCAGCCCCTATTGCTTGTATTTCTACTTCTCCTTTTTCTCTAAATACATTTGCTAAAGCTCCAGCTACTGAATTTGGATTTGATTTAGACGAAACTTTAAGTGTTTCCATAAATATTAATTCCTCTCTTTCTACAATAAAGTATATGATAGAATAAATTCATTATGACGATATTTTTAAATAATTTTTTTATATTTTATTCGTCTTTTTTTTCTGATATTTTAACAAATTTTCTTTTGTATTTCCAATTAAAATAGATTGATTTATTTTAAATATTTTTTTAATAATTTCTTCTAATATTTTATTATCTCTAACAAAAACAATTGAAAATCTTCCCTTTTTAGTACCAACCATTAAATGGTGTCCTATTACTATACCTTTATTTTTACTTTCTGTAATATATAACCAATATATATCTTGGTATGGAATAACTCTAAAACAACTTAAATTACTAATTATATATTTTGGAGTCAAATAAATTCCAATACTTTTATAAGAAATAGTACTGCTATTATTTAATTCATATTCTAATTCTTCTTTTCCATATTTTTTTATCGCTTTTTTTAAATTAAAAACACTACTAATATATTCTATTAATAAAATAATAGTTAACACTAAGAAAAAAGAACCTATCAAATAAAAAGGAATTTTTATATTAAAACTAGGATTATCAGTACCATCAATATAAACACTATTAAAATATTCTTCATAATTTGTTTTATTAATTAAATGATCATTTTTTTCATTATTATAAATTTTAATTGAAGAATCTCTTAATGAATCATATATTTTTTTACTTTTTCCTTCTATTTGAAATTGAAAATTTTCTTTATTTTTTTTATACTTTATCATTAATTGAGTATAAGTATTTAAAGTCATTTTTACAATATATTTATTAGAATTGTTTTCAACAATATAAAAAGTTTGTTGTTTACTGCCATTTGGTACTATTTTAAACATAATTGGTAAAGTATTAATAGTCACACAAACATGTTCATTTATAGCATTCGGATAATCATCTAAATTTTTACATTCTAACCTAACTTTTTTAGAATAACTATATCCTAATACAAACGATATTATCGCAATAAACATAAAAATAAATATAAGTTTATTTTTTTTAATAGGTTCCAAAATATCTTTTGAATACATATTTATCACACTCTTTTTTATTTTAACATATTTTTAAAGTAGAAAAAAAGACTCAATTATGTTATAGTAAGTTTAATACATATCATGGAGGAAAATATGAAAGTTTTAAGTATTACTGAACCTTATGCTACCTTAATTAAAGAAAAAAAGAAGTTTATTGAAACTAGAAGTTGGAAAACATCTTATCGTGGTGAATTATATATTCATGCTAGTATAACTAAAATTGCTAAAAAAAATTTAGAAAATTATGAATTAATGACTTTAATAAATAATAAAAAAATGAATTTTGGTTATATTATTTGCAAATGTACTTTAATAGATTGCGTATATATGACCGAAGGATATATAAACAACCTAAAAGAGAACAATTATCAAGAATATCTTTGTGGCGAATATAAAATAGGAAGATATGCATGGATATTAGCCGATATTACACCATTAGAAAATCCAATTAAGGCTAAAGGAAATTTAAGCATTTGGAATTATTACAATGAAAATGAAATTATAAATTTAATGAAAAATATTGATTATGGTTGGATAAATAATAAAAAGAAAACATACTTATTTGATGAAACATTTATAAATAATTATAAATTGCAAACACCTCAAGAAACAATTAATAACCAAATTGGTATATGTTGGGATCAAGTAGAACTGGAAAGATATTATTTTAGAGTAAATGACTGGAATATAAAAACTTATTTTATAGTACATTATGATAATGATAAATGCCCAACTCATACTTTCTTAACTTATAAAAAAAATGATAAATTTTATTGGTTTGAACATTCATGGGAAAGATTTAGAGGAATTCACGAATATAATACTGAAAAAGATTTATTATTAGATATTAAAAATAAATTTATTAATTATGAATTAAACAATATATACCAAAGTAAAAACTTAGTATTATATGAATATAAAAAGCCAAAGTATCATATTTCAGTACAGGAATTTTATAATCACTGTGAAAATGGGAAAATAATTAAATAAAAAATTTAATACAACTAAATCAAATTATTTAAATATATATTTAAAATATTACCTACTACCATAATAAACACCTTTTATTAGTTAAAACATAAACTATTATAGGTGAAAATTATGGATATATATGAAAAGGCAATGGAAAAAATTAAAGATGAACAAAAAAAATATAAAGAAAAGCATTTTTTATTTACTGGACAAATTAATTTACCTGGTCCTACTGGACCAACTGGACCGCAAGGTGAGCAAGGGCTACAAGGCGAACAAGGTATTCAAGGGCCTACTGGGCTACAAGGTATCCAAGGATTACGTGGGGAACGTGGCGAAATTGGCCCACAGGGTCCACAAGGTCCAAGAGGAGAGCAAGGACCACAAGGTGCTAGAGGAACCGATGGAACTAGTGTTACCATTCTAGGAAATTATGATTCATATCAACAATTAATTCAAGCACATCAAACAGGATCACCTGGAAATTCTTATTTAGTTGGAAATGATTTATATGTTTGGTCTCAAGAATCAGCCTCTTGGGTTAATGTTGGAACAATTAGAGGCCCACAAGGTGAGACAGGACCAACTGGTCCTAGAGGTTTAAAAGGAGAAATTGGTCCAACTGGACCCCAAGGTAAAACAGGTCCGCAGGGAATTGCTGGTCCACAAGGTCCACAAGGCATTCCTGGCACGCTTAATATTCCTACTAGTGTCATTATAACTACAAGTGAAGGATATTCAAAAAATCATGAAGTTGCTTCAAATGAAGCTATCCCACTAGAAATAAAAATGCTCGATACAGACAGTACACTTTATTTAAGTTCGGTCAATAATACTATAACTTTTCTAAAAGAAGGAACCTTTTTAGTTATTTTTACAGTTCTTGCTAAAACTAAAAGTCAACCTACTAGTGAAAAAAATCCAAATATAATTTCAATTGGCTTACGAAAATGGAATGAACCTACTGTATATGCCGGATGCTCATTATGGGGAAATAGTTCTACACCTACTCTACTTATTGGTTATGGCACAATTAATGCCCAATATCGTGACCTATTTGAAATTGTTAACACTGGTACCGCTTCATTTATTCTCGAAGGTCCAACATCTGATGAACTTGCAACTGAATCTTCACTTGCTAGTCCATTAGTTAATCTTTTAATTCAAAAAATAAAATAAAACCATGTTTCTATGGTTTTATTTTTTACATAACTTTTTCATTTTAAAATCTTTTAATAGATTTATTTCTCTATAAAAATCTTCACTAGACCATTTTGAAAAATTAAAATCAGAATTTTTTTCCTCATAAAATTTTTCTAATTCTTCAATAGTAAAATATTTTACTTCTATAATTTCATCTAATTGTAATTGGAAGTCATCTTCTGAAAAATCAGTTATAAATAGAAAATTATACGTAAAAGAATTTTCATGCGATTTACTTTTATAAATATCTAATACATTAATATTTTCAATTGGAATATCTAATCCAATTTCTTCATAAACTTCTCTTTTGATAGCTTCCTCTGGTGTTTCTGTAGCATCAACATGACCACCAGTTTTTGCCCACTTACCTGGATTTTTCTTTTTTGAATAAGCTCTTTTCTGCATTAATATCTTTCCATCATTATTCATAATCCATGCTGAAACGTGTCTATGATAAATATTATTTTCATGTACATATTCTCTTTCATATTTATTTCCAGTTAGTTCATTATATTCATTTACTTCATCTAATAATTCCATAATAAAACTCTTCCTCTCTTTTTAACAAATAAATTGTATGTTTGATTTTATTATTTGTAAATCGTACATTATTAATATATTATTAAATTAATTATATTGTATTCGTTGTTCATAATTATTTATTCTTGTTTCTAATTCAAATATTTTATCTTCATAATTGTTTATTTGATTTTCATATTTAGTTAATAAATCTTTATAATAGTTAATTTCATCATTATATTCTTCTTGTTCCAAATAATAATTTTCATTATTTGTTTTTAATTTATCAATATTTTCTTTAGAAGCGTAAATTTTAATATCAACTAAATTATCATCAAAATCGATTAGTTTTTTATTATTAAAATTTTGAATAATTTCTCTAATTAATTTCATAGGATTAGCACAAAAACTATATAAATAAATTCCATTTTTAGTATTTATATGATCTTCTACACTACATGACTTTAAGACTTTATATTCTATTTTAACATTATCAATATCAGATTCAATATACTCTATATCTTTATAGAAATCAAAAAATAAATTATCTTGCATTTGATATTCTAGGCTTTCTGTTTTTAACAATTCACTAGGTTTTTCAATAACATCAAAATTTAAAATGCCAATTATGATAAGACCAACACCTACTCCTAAACTAATTAAAGAGATAATAAAACTCCAAATTAATTTTTTCTTATCACTTTTTCGATTAAATATAAAGTTTAAAATTATTAAAATAAAAATAATGTTAATGATTGATGAAGATAAAATTGCTAATAATAAGCCAATGAAAAAAATTCCTGTTTTCCAAATAGTAAATGAGAAAACCAAACCTCCAAATAATATAACTAATATTAAACATAGAAATAAAGTTAAAAATAAAGCAAACATTTTTATGATTCCAACAATAAATTTAAAAAGTCCATTAATAAAATGATATTCACTATGTCTTGGATCCCTAATAATTATTTTATTATCATTATTTTTAAACAAGACTTTATTATTTTTTATTTCTGTTTTGTTATCCTCTTTTTTTAAAATCTCTTTCTCATTAGAAAAATCACATTTTAATTTACTATAATAGTCCAAATATCTTGTTTTAAATATATGTACTAATATTATAATGGAAGCTATAAAAAGAAAAATTATGATTATATATTCGAATATAGAATTGAATATATACCCTATTTTATATGGAAAAATATTGAAGAATCCTAATAGAATATAATTTGTAAAAAAATAAATTATACAAGATATTGCAATTAAAATTACAGCAATTATAATTTGTTCAACCAAACATTTTATTTTACTTTTAAAAGTCATGTTACTAAAAAGATTAATAGTATCCGTTATAAAATTTAAGACATCATCGATATTTTTATTTAAATTCTTTTTTGACTCCTCCTCACCCTTTACCTCTTTTATATCTTTATGCAATAAATCATCAATATTTAAATTAAATTTATCACATAAAGCTATAATCTTATCCATTTCAGGATATGCAAGTGCAGATTCCCACTTAGAAATAGCTTGTCTTGATACACCTAACTCCTCAGCTAGCTGTTCTTGTGAAAGATTATTTTCTTTCCTAATTTTTTTTAAATTGTCAGCAAAAATATTATTCATTTATTTCCTCCTTTCCAAAAACATTTTATAATTTCTACCGGTTGCAAACTACCAATTTTCGGTTGTTTTTTGTTGAAAATTAGTTGCATTTTTATAATTTAAATAAATTTATGTCTATTTTAGCATACAAACGTTGTGATTGTAAAACATTGATATAATATTTTTAAATTTAAATTTTTCAGTATAATCTTATTTTATCATAAAAATTTGTATATTTTTTTAGTTCATTTTATATATATTTATATTTAATAGTAAATTAAAATGACATTAATTTTATTTATAATAATCATATTTTTAAACTTAAATATGCCAACAAAAAAAGGCTTTTAACCTTTTTACTTAGCTTACAATTTAGTTATATTTATTTTTTATCGTATTAATCAAACATAAACCGCCAACAGTAATTAAACCAAATGCTAAAAATAAACTAGTATCTGATGTATCAGGATTTTCTACAAAATCACCCTGTTTTTCTGGCAAGGTTGTATATATATCTATACCATAATTTGCTTTAATGTTACATGCCCAAAGATATCTAACATCAGTTGCATTATCCACATTTTCTACTTTCAATTCTACAAAATCAGTCGTTCCTAATTCCTTTCCATAATCTAATACCGTAAATTTTACTTTTATACTATCATTATCCTTTTTAAATTCCCACTTATATGTATATATACCATCTGCGTCAATCGTAGCTATAGGATTTTTATCTTTTGACCAATTAGCAGTCAAAACAAATTTATCTCCACTTTTTTGCGTCATAACGACAGCTTCTGTTAAATATTTAGCCTCTTCTTTATCTTCTTGTTGATTCAAAGCTATAGATAATTCAAATAATTCTGAATTTTTATAATCATCTAAATTAAGACCCACATAAACTTCTTCTATAATGCCATCGCTTAATTTTGCTTTGCTTGCTTTATTATATGGTCCTAATTTCATTCCATCTTTTTCTTCTTTTTCACCTTTAAGGTTAGTTATATTAGAAGATACTTTTGTTTTTGAACCATAATCACTTCCAGCTTGCCAATCTTCATAATTCCAAACTGTTAATGCTTTTACTGGAAAAATCGTTACAAAAAGCATTAAAAAGCAAATTAAACATAAACTTAAAAACTTTTTCATAAACACAACACCATAACATCATTATTAAATAATGATAATCCTTTCTATTACATTAAATTATATGAAACAATTTATATTTTTATTTAATTTATTATAAAATAATCCAACTATCTACTAATTATTAATTAAAATAATTTATCTTAAACTTTATAATAATTTTTTTATTTATATTTCTACCTTTAAAAGTTTTATTTATGTCTAAATTATCAGTTTCTTTTTTAAAAAGAATTTTTTTGTCTTTTAATTAATTTAGCTTGTATAACTATTCTTCCATCTTGACTATTTTGACATGTAGATAAAGTTAAAAATTTATCATTAATATTAACCTCAGTATCAATTGGCGCAATATTTCTTTTTTTCATTATATCAATCCACTCTTGCTTCTCATTACTATTATTAAAATTCGTTTTAATATAATAATTTTCCCGCTTAATCGTATAAATAGAAAATATTTGAAATATCATATTTTCATTTGGAGTAGAAAGAAAAATAACATAATTGTCTGGATTGCTTTGCCAATTATAAGATAAAGTATTTTTCAAAGAACCAAACATTGTTCCATCTAATCTTGCATGACCATAGATAATTGTATTATCATCTAACATGCTTATATTATTACGATAATCTAAAAAAATCCAACCAGCACTATTTTCTGACTTATCAAACGAATGTTTTAAATAAAAATAATTATCACTTGTTTGAACTACTGGATATTTAATATTAGTATTTCTAATATAAATAAAAGCAACAGTATCATTATTCAAATACGGTAAAACAGAAAAACCAACTTGATAAAAAGGAATAGAAGCATAATAATAATAATTACTATTTTTATCACCTGGAGGATTAATTAGTTCACCTTCAACATCATTATCATTAATATAAATATTGTTTTCGATTTTTTCATTAATAAATTGTACCTTAAAATTATCTAAATACCAACGAAATATAATACAAACTGAAAAAACAATTATAATAAGACACACGATAATACGAATATATATACAGTACTTTTTCTTTTGCTTTTTATCTTGTGAAATTGATTGTCTTTTAAAATATTCTTCAATAGTCATATATTTTTTCAACTATAATCACCCTCAAAACAAAAATCATACTAAAATACTATTATGAAAAAAATCAAAAATCTTACCTCTTATTAATTTAAAAAAATTAATTTTAACTATATATCTTACAAAATTAAATTATCTATACTACTAGTTATATTTAACCACTTTATAATTATTAAAATAATTTTCTTCAATTTTATAATTTTAAATATCATTATTATTTATCATAATACCATTTTCTAATTAGTCATTATTATAATATTCATATATAAAAAGACATATACATAATCAATTTAACTAAAACAAATATTATATTAATTACAACATATTAAACTTTTTTATTTAAAAATAATGTCAATCAAAAAATTTTTACTGATTTAAAAAAAGATATTGACAGATTAAAAAAAATAGTGTAACATTAATAGTGCCTACTTGATTTGCAGATGTAGTTCAATGGTAGAACCCCAGCCTTCCAAGCTGACTACGGGAGTTCGATTCTCCTCATCTGCTCCAGTGACGTTTCTGTTCGAACTTTTATAGTT
>CANQIS010000062.1 GCA_947624115.1 uncultured Bacilli bacterium | reverse complement strand
GATACTTTCTTATTTACTTCACTTGTTATACTATCAGCAGTTAGTTTTAATTCGGTTTTTGTAGCATATTGAGCATTTAATTTTGAATTAGTTAAATAAGTTATCTTTGTATTAGTTTCTATATTTTCTAATAATTCAACGTGATTTATTCCTTCAAACAATGGTATGTTTGTTGGTTTTAATTGATATGTTTGTGGTGTTTCTAAAACATAGTCAACAGTTACTGGTGTACCATTATTGTATTGTTGATTTAAATATAGTTTGAAATTAGTCAATCTTTCGGAATTTGTTGTTCCTTCAACTTCATAAGTTATTAATAATTGACTTCCATTTTGTGCTGAAATACCCTCTATTCCTAAATATGTTTCACTAGGTGTTTTTGTTTTAAAATGAGTGCATATTATATTTGTTTTGTCATTGTCATTGTAGTATACAAAATTATTCAAATAGAATCTAAAATTGTTATTTGATGTTGTAGTTATGCCCCAATTTTCATCACCAGTTAATATTATTTCCCCATTTTTTTCAGTAAACTTACCACTAACAACTTCTAAACTATCTCTTGTATCATCTATTGATGATAATTCGTAGTAGTCTTGTGGGCTTGTACCTTCGTAAATTTTAATGTATATATTTCCATTATCAAAATCTTCTCTTGTTACTGAATTATCTTTAGTTCTAACGCCAATAACTATATTACCATTTTCATCACTTGTAATATTTAAAGGTTTGTTAGGAAATATACCATTATTTGCTGCTGAAATAGAAAAGTCTAAATTATCACCACTAACAGCATATACATTAGTTATATTTGTATCAGAATTTAATGAATTTGTACTTATGTTATATTTTGTTGAAGGTTTTAATTTTATTTTTACTCTACTTATAACCGTAGTAGTATTTGGATAAGTACTATTTTCAAAGAAATAATTATAATCAAACAAATTTTCCTTATTCAAATTAATTAATACTTCTTGTTCTTTATAAGGTCCATATATAAATGTTTCAGGTGTTATAGTTGTATCTTCTAATACTGAAATTCTAAATGTTATCGAACCACTTTGACCAGACGTAAAAGTTATAAAGGTACGTAATCCATGTGTTGCATCATCAAAATTATCTTTTGCAATTACTTTATCAATTAATATAGAATTATTTGTTAAATTTTGAATATTATAAGAAGTATTTTGAGTTATTTGAGAATCTTTAGAATTAGAAGCCGAATGATATATTCCGTTTCCGGATATACTTTTTATTTCAGTAATAATAGTATATTCGCCATTTTTTTTCAAATTTAAATTATTAGTATAATAATTTTTATACATACTAGAATTTCCACTAGAATTATTGCCGACAATAGTAATCCAGCCATTGTCATCAACAGTAATTTCACTGGAAACTGTTGCAGTGTCTTTATAATTATATAACTGTTTTCCTGTAACCTTAACTTTAGCCCAATGACCATAAGGTATATATGGATTTATTACTGTACCTTTTTCTATTTGAATTTTAGATACATCAGTAGTTTTACTTCTCCAAATCTTTACATATTTTGTATTTGAACTAGTTGTAAAAGACTTATTAAGACCTACATTTGTATATTTTATATATTTCTTACTTGAATCATATTCAAAGTAATTCATTGCTATTGAAGCACCGTCATTTGAAACTATATATTCGGTATTAGGTTTAACAATACTAAATTCTTTACTTCTAACATCAGTAGTACTATTTTGGAGATAACCATTATTTACATCTAGCTTGCCATCTTCCATTTCACCAACAAACAAATTTTCAAATCCACAAATGCTTTTTACTTCGCTTGGAAATTCTGGACTTGGCATTGCACCATATTTTTCAAATGATGTTGTTTTATCTCCATTTTCTAGTTGCAAATAAATTGTTCCATCAAATACTGTTCCTATTGCGAAACCACCAATATAAGCATAATAACTTAAAATATCTTTTTCTTCTTGAAATGTAATTGATGTTTGACCACTTGAAATACTTTTAGTAATAAAATCTGTTTCTGATGTATATACTCTTATATAAACTGTATAAGTTTTAGGTTCATCAATAGAAAATGTATATTTAGTATTTGAAGGTAAAGTATTGTATTGCCTTTTAGTCAAGTTTGCATAAACAGTAGTTGTAGTACCTTTAAATGAAATAGAACCATTGTCATTATAATTAAAAGTTAGTCCGTAACCTGAACTTGTGTTAAGTTTTGATGAATCCATTAAGTTTTTACCACTTCTAGTTTCCTGTTCACTCTTACCTTCAATAACATATTCTAAAGCATTACTTTCTAAAGCATTTTCAAGATATAAAGTATTATTTCCTTCGATTGTTTTTGTGATAGTTATATCTTGTTCATATTGATTGTTAAGTTCTTCTACACTAGCCTTGATTTGTTCATCAGTTAATGATAATTCACTTGTCTTTTTATTTAAAACACCTATATCTTTTTCGTTTTGAGTTGATTTGTCTAATGCTTGTTGTGCTAATGCTTGTACTGCTGACAATTCGTTATCAGTTAATTCAACCCACTGCCATACACCATTTACTTTGTCAAATCTATAAGACTTACCTTGCTTTGGAGGTTTACTACTATCATCTATTACTGTGTAAATATCGGCTCTATGATTGTTTTTATCTTCTTCAGTTACCCATTGATTTGCAGGAAAGTTATTTAAAGTAGGTATTTCACTACCATTCCAAAATTGGATTATTCCATCAATTTGGTCTTGTAAATTCTTTATATATTTTAAAAATTCATTATCTTTAAAATCTTCTAAATCTTCTATATTTATAGTTAATCCATTTACTTTAGTTGTTAAATCGGTTACATTTTTATTAGTTTGTTCTAGATTGGAATTTGTTGTTGCTAATCCTTTTTCTACTGTTGATACTGATGTTTTTATTCCATCGGTTGTTGCCTCTAATTCAGTAACTTTATCCTTAGTTTCGGTTGTATCTTGAACTAATGCTGTAATTCTTTGTTTTTGTTTATCGACATCAATTTGAGTATTTTTTAAGGCTTGTCCTAATGAAATATCTTGTTTTGATTTTATTTCTTGTTGTGTTAATGCTGGGCTTTCTATAATACTATTGAATGATCCATCATAAGTAAAATTATGCTTTAATACATATGTATCAAAATATTTTGTATTTTCATCATCAATATAAACTCTTATTTTATTTCCTAGTTTTAAGAAAGGTTTACCATAATATGTTGTAAGTTTACAATCAACGTACTTCATACCATGAACTCTATTCCAAATATTGCTTATCGCTAATTGCCTTAATTCTTCATTATGTAATATATAATCTTCGCTAATTATAATAGAATGTTCCCCATTTAAAGCTATATCTTTATCATCTTTTTTAGTTACATTCTCACTGTCTATTTGGCTATTTTTAATAATTAAGCAATTGATTGGTCCACAAACAACTTGACCACCTTCAACACTTACATAATCATTTTTATAAAATGTATAATCAGGTTCTTCATTTTGGCTTAACCAACATAAATCTATTTCATTTGTTTCAACATCAACATCAACAAATGAACATGATATTTTGCATACGGTTTGTAATACTGTTCTATTTTTTTCACCATTTGTAAATGGATTATCTTCTATTGGAATATTATCATTGAGAAATGATGTTGTTTTTGGAGTTAATCCTAATTGTTTGCATACATCTATATATAAATCTTTAACAGTAATATTACCTTTAGAATAATCAATACCACATACATATTTATTATCTAAATTCGTATATAAATTATCATATGCTACTATTTGGCTCATATTTGCCGTTATTTCGTTGTTTGGACGTTCTACCATATATTTACCTATAGAGGCATATTCTGTTGTTTTATCGTCATATTTTACGCCAATTTGGGCATGAATTGATTTTTCTGATAAATCAGCAATATCTGTAATAAAATTTGCTTTTAAACATTTTGCATATACTGAACCAACAATATTGCCATCTACATAACAACCACTATCTATACTAAAACTTTGTAAATTATCAGAATTTGTTATTGGTTTTTCTATGCCATCAATAATTATTTTTCCTAATCTATTAGCATTAGCTCTATTTTTACATTCTTCTATAAATTTTGTACTTATCATAGAATCACCTACAATTCTATGATTGCTTGTGAAGCAGGATTATATAGTTCCACAAGTCCATCTGGTGTAACATAAGGAAGCATTGCTTGTGCTACCCTATCACCACGATAACATGTTATATTTTGCCATTGCTTTGTAAATGGATTAAGAAAATCTACTTTTAAGGTTGGTGCTTTAATTATTTCAGCATAGAAGTCTACCATTTCATCATCAGTAAGTGGTCTACTAACTAAATCAATTCGCCATTTAGTATTTATTACATTTAAAACCATTGTGCCATCTGCATTAGTTACATCACGACCACTATTTTTAGATACATCATACCAAGATATTTTAGTATTATTAGAAAGGTATTTAGATATATCTACACCATTTAATTTAACTTTAGATACAGTTAATACTGGTCCTGCTAATACATATCGATATGCACCATTATAAAATTCTTTTATCATAGATTCACCATCTTTCAATTCCCTTTTGAAAGAAAGTGCTACACATTTTTATTTATTTGTTATATAATTTTAGTAATAGGAGAAATGATTATGAAAAAAATTTTAGTAATTTTAATTGTATGTTGCTTATGTATATGTGGTTGTAAAAAAAGTAAAATTACCATGTGTGGTAGTAATGAAAATTCAATTGAAATTCAACATAATGACAATATTGTTAATAAAATTAAAATCAAAGAAGTTGTCGAATTTGATACGCTTTCAGAAGCAATTGAAGCAGAAGAGAATTTGTCTAATCAAATTGCTAACCAAAATATGAATCAATACTTAAAATTTGTTAGGAAGGATAAAACTATAACATTAGAAGGCAACTTTACATTAGAAGAATATTCATCATACATGAATATTTCTGTAAATTCTTATTCTCAATTAATTAAATATATAGAAGAAAATACAATTTATAGTAAATGTCAAGAAATGTAATTAATTATTGAATTGGTATTGTAAACGGGAAGACACCCGTTTGTTTTGTTTTTTGCTCTATTCTATCAATAACTGTTCCCTCATCAGTATGAACATGTACGTCAATTTGATTAGTTTGCCCACTATTCATTCCACTATCTGCAATAGCTCTCATATATCCTCTATATGATGCTTCTTCTATACCCTTTTCTATTTGTAAATTATTTGCAACTGCTGTATTTCCATTATTGAATTTTCCAACTAATTCATTATGATTTGCATAAAATAATCCATCTTCTGGCATACCACCATTAGCAAATTTAGGTACATAAATATATGGCATAGCATTATAATATAATCGATTATCACTTCCAACCCAAATATTATTCATTGAAGTAGTCATGCCATAAAGTAAATTATTAATTCCACTTCTAAAATTATTTGAAAATGTTTGCAACTTATCTAAAATAGAATTAAAAGAATTTTCCACATTTGTAGAAATGTTGATGGAATATTTTTTTGAATTAAATTTACTATCTAGTTCTTGTAACATGGCATTTACAGTTTGAAGTAATGAATTTTTATTTTCAACAAGCCCATTTATAAAACCTTGTATCGTATCAAAGCCTAATTTTTCAAATCGTTTTGAAGGCGAATGACTATCAAGTACTTTTTGGGTAGTTGCTGGTACCATTTCAAAAGTTTTTGCTGATTGTTCTGTAAGTTTGTTAGAATTATTATTTAATCCATTGATATATCCATCAACTGTATCGGTTGCCAATTCCTCATATTTTTTTGATAATTCAGTTTTATAATTAGATAATGATGAAATCATCTTATCATACTGTTTTATAGTTTCTTGTTCTTCAGCAGTATATATTTTAGTATAACTTCCATTAATTACGTTATATAGCTTTTGCCCCCAATGCCCAGCATTGGAAATATATTCAGTTCTTTTATTTTCTACAGTTTTTTCTAACGTTTCCATTAAATTCAATACCTGTTGTTGATTTTCTGAAATTGCTTTATTATAATTTTCATCAGCAATTTTAATTTGGGCATTATATGCTTGTTGAATTTCTTCTGCACTTTTCCCAGCAAGTTCCATAATTTTTTTTTGTTGTTCTGCATTTTCATATGCTTTTCTTCTAATAGACCAAGCTTCATCAGTAGCCAACTGTTCTTTTTCTTTAATTTGTTGAATTAATTGATTATATCCTTCTTCTGATAAGTCTAGTCTTCCAGAGTTAATATCATTTTGTAACATTGTCAAATCAGTTTTTGCTGTACTCATTGATATATTAGTAAGTTCTCTTAATTTTCCAAGTTGTTCCGAAATATAATTATATTCTTCATCTGTTAGATATCCTCTAGTTGCAATGGCATTTTGATATGTTGTAGTTATATTATTTTGGATATTTTCTACTTCACTTTGCATATAATTTCCATTTTCCATAATTGTTTTTAAAATGTTTCCTTGTTCTTCTTTTGTTATCGAAGTTGTTCCACTCATCATGTTAGTCCATAAATCTAATGAATATTGTGTGCTTTCACTAATTATAGATTTTGTATTATTTCCTAAAGTTTCAATACTTGAAATTATTTGTGGTATATCTTCGTTAGATATTTTTTGTTGCATTGTTCCATACATTGTTCCATATCGTTCAACTGTTGTTATGCTATTATTCCAAGATTCCTCTAATTTATCTATTTCTGTTTTATAATTACTTATTAATTTTGTTTCTGCTTCAAAATTTCCACCAATTCCACTTGTAATATCACTTAATTGTTGTGCTGTTAATTCCAATTCTCCATATATATTAGATTTTGCAATTTCCACTAACCCTTGATGATATCCGTCTAAAACACCAATTAATCCTAAAAATCCACCAGTTACGCCACCAATAGCAGTCCCCATTGGTCCAAATACAGATCCAATTAAAGCACCACTTGCTACTGCTCCACCAAAACCTGCTGTTAATTTTAAAATTGATACATACCATTTATCAGTTTCTGTTGTAGCACTTTTTATAGTGTTAGTAATAGAACTATATGAAATTATTAATCCTGTTGTACCTATTAATATTTTATTTAATGATGTATCAAGTTTACTTAATCCTGTTTTAGATTTGCCAGTTTCTTTATTAAATATGGATAATGAATTTTTTAACTTACCCAATTTTGTTGTTAATTTTAAACCTACTAAAGTTATAATAATTCCAGCAACCATTTTTAAATTTGAATAACCATTTTTTAGTTTGAAACCAACTTCACCCGTTAATGGGTCTATCTCTTTAGTAAATCCTAACCATTCCATAATTCTATCACGAATTTCAGTTGCTTTCATTCGTACTTTTTCCATACCATTGTCATAGCCTTTTATTGCGTCTAATAATCTTTGATCTATTCCACCAGTTAGACTTCCACCACTACCACTATCATTATTCTCATTAATATTGTGAATTTCATCAAAACCTAATGTTTGCCTTTTTAATTCCTTAACTTTATCAGTTGCATCATCTATACTATCGCCTAAATCTAAATAGGCGTCCTCTTGACTTGCTATTCCACTATTATAATCCAATAATTTTATACCAAACATGTCGGCTAATGCTTTTGAAATTTCTTTTATAATCATTAATAAAGCATTTGCATAAGGTAATACATTGGCAAATGTGCCAATAAATAACGAAGTGAAAGCAACTTTTGATTCTACTAATTGTTGTCTAAGTATTTTAAGTTGATTTGCTGGTGATTCTCGATTTGTTAATCTATATATCACTATATAGTCCAGACTATATCTTTACCTACGACATTACTCGTTTAGGTAGTTGGCACTTCGAGTGGTGCTAATATCCACCCTACTCCCTTTCGGGATAGTCGTTTGACCTTCCTATAAATTATAGGCTTGGCACTGGATTATGTTTAATTTTTTTCCATATATATCCATAAGTTACTTTATTTTTATCTAAATTTTTCCAAATAACTTTATAAGCATTATTTTTTAAATTTAAACTTCTTTCCGCTTCTTTGCAACTATCAAATTTATTCAATAAATTTCCTGATATATCATATTGTTCTATTTCTATTCTTTTTATAACTTTTTTAGATGGTGGTTGTTCATTTTCGTATGTCCATATAAAACCCCCACTTGACTTTACTTTTTTTGTTAAGCAAGATGATATATTAGTTCTTCCTATGTTATTAACTTCACTAGCTTCTGTAATAGAATCATACGAACAAATATAATTTCCATATAAGTCATATTTCTTTATTTTTCTTTTTCGATAGTTTTTTGGTTTATTATATATTCTTGGACCATTCTTTAGATATTCTTTTTCATACATGAATATGTAATTCTTGTACCTCAAATGTTTACCTTTACAACAAGCACTTATTGTCGAATGATTTAAACCAGTTTCATTTTCACATTGAGTTATATAATCATATTTCTTTATAAACTTGCCGTCTAAATTCAACATAACGATTGGCTGTAAGTTCCAATTAGAACCACCCTCTCCACCATTCGCAATATTATATCCCTTTGGCATTTTAGAATTATAATAATTTATGTAATATTTTTCTTTATCATTTATTTCTTTCTTTAAGTTACATTTATCAATAATTTCCCAAGTAAAACCATCTTTTCCATATTTATTTAATGCTCTTTTAAATGGTTGATGATTAGTTCTTTTATCTTTTAAATGTTCTTTTATTCTTCTTTCAAAATTATTTGTTTGTCCAATATATATTTTTCCATTTTCTTTATTTGTAACTTTATAAATATAATACATTCAAACACTTCCCCAGTTAGCAAGAATGTTCATATACCATTTCCTGTATATTATTAAATTTTTTAATCATTCTCACACCGTTTTTGCATACGTTCACCAACTTTTTCATCATATAATTTCTTATATGAGCCGCTATTTTGTTAACGGTATTAGCAAAATCGCCCATAGCTACTTGCCCTTGCTTTAATACTGCAATATATCTTAGAATCATCTTTTCGGCTTGTGATAATTCTTTTACTTGTCTATCAATGCCTAGACTATCTAATACTGGTTGCATTGATGTTTGAGTAATATCAAGACCAAATGCCCTAACAGGCTTTGTTTGTGCGGCAAAGACCCCTGCTCTTAAAGCTTCAGCTGTATCTTTTTCACCTTTATTATATAATGAAGCCAAATCATATGTAAATTTTGTCATTGTTTCGGACATTAATGCTGAATATTGTTCTGGGATACCTTGATTATCCCCCATTGACCTAAACAATGCTTGATATTTTAGAGTTTCTGTTTGATTTGTTCCAAATGCTTCATTTAATTTATTTTGGAATTTTACTGCTTCTTTACCTAGTGTAGAAAATGTTTCAACACCATCTTTTTCTATATTTTTAAATACAACATTGAATAGGTTTAATTGTTCAGTTTTATCAATAGATAAATTCATCCACTCTAAAAATTGTTTTGTAAGCCTTTTAACACCAAAATATGCACCACTTAATGACAATGCCTTGCCTAACTTACTAGCACTTGATGTAGCTTTATCACTTGAATTTTTTAAATTATTTACTTCTTTCGTTGCTTTTGGAATACTTTGCTCTGATTTTTTTTCAATATTTCCTATTTCTAAATATATGTTAGTTAAGACATTTTCTACATTTGTTAAACTTTTAACTAATTTATCTACTGTTGCTACTGCTTGTTGGCTCGTTGACTTTATTTGTAATTCCAATGTTTGTTCATTCATTTATTCTCTCACCACCTTCGGTATTGTTCCCTTTAGTAGTGCTACTTTTTATTTTATTTACTTGTTTAATTCTTGCCCTAATATCTGCCACTTGCATTTCTAATTGTTTTTTCTTTTGTTCTTCTATTTGCTCAATACTTTCCATTACACCAAATGGCTTATCAGGATATTTTATATTTCCTTTGCCAAAACCATTAGCAAGTGCAATTAAAACAGCATTGTAGAAATATGCGCCTTGTAACCATGCATTATGATTAAACATTTCTTGTTCAACTTTTATTCTTTCATAATAAGAAAAACGGTATGCCCAGAATAGGTCTGGGTTATCTTCCCAAAACTCTTTCACAGACATACCGTATGTGATTGCCATAGGAAGCAAATCATAAAACCAATCTGTTAAGTTTTTATATTGCTTTCCTTTTTCTTCATTATTGTCTATGCTTCGATTATCTCTAGTTCTTCGTCGTTCATTATCGAGTTTGTATCGGCTAGGGCACTCATAAAAGATTGATATTCTTCTACTGCAAATCTAACTACTTTAGCAGGATTTTTACCACTTTCTTTATATGAATCCATTAATTTAAGTGCTAAACTAGGATTTACATCTTTATGGTTTACTAAAAATAAACTTAGCCATAATAAATCATAATAAGTAACAGGTTTCTTATCAAAATCCTCAATAGAAAATCCGTTTGATTCTAACCATTTAATTGTATCCCTATTCATTTCTAAAGTATAATCTTTATCATTAATTTTTAATTTTAATTTTCTCATTTGTTTTCCCTACTTTCTATTATTCTCCTGCATCAATTAGTGCTGTAACTTC
>CANQIS010000061.1 GCA_947624115.1 uncultured Bacilli bacterium | reverse complement strand
TTTTTTTTGCGTATTTAATTTTAATATTTGTGCTATTTTTTATTTTATTTTTCCTTAATGAAATTTCCTATAAGATTAAAAAAGCCCGAACATATCGGACATTTTTGTAGATTACTTTGGTGGCTCCAGCGGGGGATATACTTATATTTTAATTTGTATTAATATGTATTAAATCCTCACTTTTTGGGGCTACCTTTTTTTATTTTTATATAATTTTTATTATTTTTTTACATTAAGTTTTAAATTTTTAAGAGGTAAATAAGAGGTAAAAATTTGTAATTATTAACAAATCATACAAATTATAATTTATTTTCTTCTTAAACTTAATATTTTTTGTGGTTTATCTTTATTATACGAAACAATAACATCTTGTCCTACTTGGGTAAGACTATCATCCCAAGCAACTATTTTCTTTCCAATATATTCATTATCATTAACACTATATTGGACTTGTAATGATGATGGAAATATAGCACCGTCTAAAGATGTAGTCCTAATAGATTTTTTATTGATTTTCAACCACCATAATTTTTTAATTTTAATTATTTTTCCTACTGTTTCTTCATTACTCATAATTAATGCCTCCTCGACAAATTACTATTTATCTTCTCCTGATTCCACTCTTATAATTATTTTTACTATTTTTAGAATAATTATAGTCTCTATACATTATTTCATCAATTTCTTCCGTAGATAAAGTAAGGCCTAATTTTTTATTAAATTCATTTATAAATCTTTTAGCCCGTTCATATCCTCTTTCAGGAAAAGTATTTTTCGAATACAATAATTTAAGTGCTACAAGTTGTAATATTCTATGTCTTAATTCCATATCAGCATTATGGTCATAAACACATTCTTTTAATTCAGTAAAGTCTAATTTATCTAAATATTTTTCATTGAAAATTGATAATAATTCATCCAATTTTATATTTTCATTATTATTTAAATATTCATCTATTTCAAAATCTTTTTCTACTTCACCTGTAATATAGTCAGCATGAAGTAGAAAAAATGGCAATGTTCTAAATGTATTACAATTATCTTTACTTTTTTTATTTATGGGCATAAATATTTGAACTTTTGAACCAACTTCTTTTCCATCTTCATAAATTGGAGTTTGTCCCCAACCTTTTGCTCTATATCCACATTCCATTAAACATAATTGATTATGTGGTAATCTAAAAAATAATTGTCGAATATCCATTACTTGAGAAATTCGTTTAATATCTTGAAAATCCAAATATCTTGTACCTTCATAGTATGCTAATTCTCTTTCAGGATATTTAATTTCATACCAATTAACGATACTATCAATCAAATTTTGTAATTCTTCAATGCTTATATAACAATGATAACCGTCAACTATTGTATTTTTTAACCAATTTAAAAATTCTTGATTTTTTTCTATTTCATAATCTCTTGTATCTTGTTGATAAAATTTTTTTGCTTGTGCAATGGTCATTATAACCACCCCCGTTACTTACTTATTATAACATAATTGGTGGTAAAAAGAAAAATTATTCCCATCATCTATATAGATTTTTCCCTCTTCGGACAGCATCTCGTAAAATTGCTTTGCAACTTAATCTTGTATTTTTATATCTATGACAGATATTAAAAATTTAAAAAAACTATCCGTTTTACTTGATAATCTTACTCATATAAATTGTAATTTGTGTGAATTATTATTTTAAATATTTATTAACACATTGTTTTTTGTATTCCAATAAAATAATTCTATATTTCCTTTTGAATCTTTAATTTCCTTTTGAAATTCTTTAGGTAAATTTTTTATATCTTTATTATAATTATAATTTTCATCAATTTTAGTTTCTGATAATCCACTATATAACCATCTCTTTTTACTATTTATAATTATTACACATTTTTCATTTGTTAAAATATCAATTAAATCTTGGCATAATATTTTATAACCATCTTCTTCACCAAAATAATGTGAATGCCATTTATAATATGTTAAAGTAAATTCTCCTTTATTTTCTAAATCGATATATATTGGATATTCACATTTTGGATTAGGTATTGTGATACAAATATCGCCTTCATTCAAATACTCGTATTCACTTTCATTATTTGAAGTATGAACATCATATTTATAATTAAATTTTTCTATTAAAGAGCATATTTCTCGTTCTTTATCTACTGGATTTATTTCAATGTTATTTTCCATTTTAATCCTCCTCATTATACAAATTACATTTGTTAATTACTTATATTATATCATTAATTGTAAGATTATAAATATTATAACTATATTTTACTTTATAGAGTATTCTTTTATATTTCCGTTTAGATCCGATATTTTTAACGGCTCATTTAAGGATGTATTTAATAAATTTAAATCATAACGCAAGAGTAATATTTTGCTAAAATTTGGCAATGCTCTTTTTTCTTCAATACTATTATAATTATAAGAATCTATTGAACTATTAAAAATATATTCTAATAAATAAACATTATCAAAACTTTATTTTTCAAAAATAGGATATTGTCCACTACAATGTAAAGTATACAAAGATAATTAAAACA
This sequence comes from uncultured Bacilli bacterium, assembly GCA_947624115.1. Taxonomy (GTDB): domain Bacteria; phylum Bacillota_I; class Bacilli_A; order RF39; family UBA660; genus CAJLIR01. Next base: position 8,351 of record CANQIS010000061.1, on the reverse strand, counting down.
TATTAACAATTCCCATAAACCATATTGCAACAATTATTTTAGGTAAACCCTTTTAACTAATGCGGAAGATTTACAAATTACATTATCGGAATTAAGTGATGATAAAGTAGATTTATTTAATATTTCCACTGTTATGGAAAAATGCAAAGAGTATTTAGAAAATAATTATCCATCATTAAAAAAGGATTACTAATTATTCGGATATTATAAAAGATAATAAAGAACTTATTAATAAATTAAAAATAGATTATGGAAATTACTTTGAAGTTGAAAAATTAAAAAATGAAGAATTGAGTTATGAAATGTAGTTAATTAAATTTAAATAAAGTCAGTTAAATCTAATTAAAAAAAGTAAAAAGTGCCCTAAAAACTAGGGTAATGTTTTTTGCCCTAAAATTTTTGACATTAAAAAAGCCCGAATATATCGGACATTTTTATTGTTTAAATTGGTGGCTACAGGTGGAATTGAACCACCGACACAAGGATTTTCAGTTTTTTAGATTTTCCTAATTTAATCTAAATACATTAATTTTAAACACTAGATAATCTTAAAGATTATTTATTCTTTATTTTGACTTTTTTTTTACTTCTTCGGGATAAATGCTATTTAATACTTCAGAGTAATCTTTAATATCCAATACATCACTCATAATTCTTAAATAACTTTCATATCTATTAATACTAATTAAACCGCTTGCCACTCCTTGTTTAACAATACAAGTATCATATGGTTCATTAAAATGGAGGCAATCACTATATTTACATTTGTCCTTCCAATTTTCAAATTCAGGAAAATAATCTTGAATTTCCATTGGTTCAAAAGTTGAAACATCTAAGCTTCTAATACCTGGTGTATCAATTATTGAAGAATTATCTTCCCAAATATAATATTTAGAAGTTGTTGTCGTGTGCCTTCCCCTTTTGCTTTTATCACTTACATGGCTAGTTTTTATTTCATCATCACCCATAATAGCATTTGTTAATGATGATTTTCCTACTCCACTATTACCAACAAATATTGCTTGTTTATTAAGTAATTGTTGTTTCAAATTATCAATACCAATATTACTATAAGTTGATGTTTCAACTACAGTAAATCCTAAATCTCTATATACTGAAAGTGTTTCTTCATCTTCACTACTTTTTAAATCACACTTATTTAAACAAATTATTACGGGAATATTACTATTTTGTAAAATCATTAAATAACGATCAATAAATTTGGGATGCAATGGCGGTTCTTTAGCGGCAACTACTATTACTGCTAAATCGACATTTGCAGCTATATTTTTGGTAGTACCAATATCCTCTAATCTTGTACTATCTTTTTTTGTTCTAGATAATATTGAACTTCTTTTTAATAAATGATTTATTATGTAAGTATCATTATTTTTTTCAACAACAACCTTATCACCAGGAAACACTACTTGATTACAAACCAAATTAATATCATTTCTTAATTTAGCAAGTATAATTTCATTATTAAAAAGTACATAAGCATCATCGTACCTTACTTCTATAACAATTCCATAGGTATTACAACATTCAATAATAAAATCATCAGCAGTATCGTTATTTTTGCCAAATGCTCTTTCTTTGGCTCTTTTCTTTTTTTCAATACTTTTTTTAGTTTTAAAACTATCATATGCATTGTAATGCGGCATTATTATTCCTCCCATTAAATTAACTTGTATAAATTATAACACTTTTCTTTTAATTATTATAGTATGTTATTTTTTCCATAATAATATGTTAACATCAGATGCAATATCAATTCCATCATCTAAATCATAATAATTTACTGTTTTTCCATCACGCATAAATGTTATACATTTTCCTTGTCTTTTAATAATGTTTTCTCTTCTAACTTTACCTATAGTAGTATCCATTACAAATCTAGTAGAATTTACCCAAGAGGGCGTATTCCAATTTACTTCATCCATTATTTTCTCAATTCTACTTAATGAAATTCTATTAACCGCACCATAAGAAATTGGATCTGGAATAAAAATTGATAATGGTCTTATATTCAATTCATCCATTTTTACTAATAACTTAATTAATACTTGGGAATGATCATTTATTCCCCTTAATAAAGGAAATTGTGCGTACATTCTAATTCCATATTTTCCAATTTCTTTTATTTTTTCTTCAACAAGTTCATCAATTTCATATGGATGATTAATATGAAAAACAACTCTCACATTATATTTTTTTAATAACTTAATCATTCTTTTATTAAATACTAATGGATCATAAACAATTGCCCTAGTATGAACTCTAATATCCCATTTATTTAATTTTTCTAGAGCATATTTCATATTATCATAACCAATACTTAGAGGATCGCCACCTGAAAAAATTATTTCTTTTATATTTTTATTAGATTTTAAGTATTTTTTTAAAGTATAAATTTTATTTTCAATCGTTTCTTTTAGATTACTTTTCTGAAATTTTGATAAATTATATGTTCTAAAACAATATTGGCAATGAGAAAAGCATACATCCGTAATTATAAAAACTAAACGATCATTATATTTTTGAATAACATAATCACAATTTTTAATTGGATTATGTTTACGCTCTTCTACATAGTCTCTTGTTTCTACACTTGTTTTAATATTTATTTTATCTCTTACAGGTACAACAGATCTATATAATGGTCCTCCTTTGCCAATCATATCTATTTCTTCAATTAATTTTTTCATATAAAATTTGGAAATTTTAATAGGTAATAAATTATCTGTTTCAACTAGTTTTTGATATTTTTCCTGTAATTCTTTATCAATTATTTCTTCACATATCATTATTGATCTCCTTATATCCTATCGAATTTATTTTTTTATTATCTTTTATTGCATTTTCAACAATAAAATTAATAATTCTATCAAAAGAATATCCATCTTTTTTAGCACAAGTTATAAATTCGCCATTAGGATGAAAACTAACTTGCGCATTAGCCTCTATTAAATAAAACTTATCATCTTTTTTTCTAAAATCTATTTTGGCATATCCCTTTATGTCCAGTTTATTTACAATACAAGAAACAATTTTTTTTAATGAATCAAAATCGCCATCTAACTGTTTAATTTCTACTTTATCATCTTTTATTGTTTTCATTTCATAATCATAAAATTTAGAATCACAATCAATTATACAAGGTCCTAAAGGACCTATACCTTCAACATAAATCATACTAATATCTTGGCCTTCTATGTATTCCTCAACTAAAATATTTCTATCATATTTATTAAGTAAAAATAAAACTTGCTCTTTTAATTGTTCAAAAGAGTATACTATAGAATTTTCATTCATCCCCATACTTGATCCTTCGGAATTAAGTTTTACTATGACAGGGAACTTAACATTTATTAATAAGTTTATATCTTTTTTACTGCAAATAATGTATCCTTTAGGTACATCAATATAATTTTTTAATAAATTCTTTACTAAATATTTATTATGACACATTAATAAATTTGTGCTATCTGGTCCTGAATAATTATATTTTAATTGCTCCAATATTGCTGCATAAACTGATTCTCTTGCAGGGCCAAAATATCCTTCACAAATATTAAACACTAAATCTGGTTTAAATTTATTAAGTTTTTCAATCCAATTAAAATCTTGATCTGCTTCAAATTTATTTACTTCATATTTTTTTGATAAAACTTCGTATATACTATTAATCGTCAATTCGGAATCAAATTCTGTTTCGTATTCATATTTATGTCTATTAATATTAAATAATAATGCAACTTTTTTCATTTCAAATTCTCCACATTTAAACCAAAAGCTAAAAAGTGATACAATAATTCCTCTGCTATAACAAAAGAAGTATGTGAATCATCTAGTTTTGGATTAAGTTCAACAATATCAAAGCCAGCTATATCTAAATTATGTAAATTTCTTAAAGCTTCATCACACTCATATGGAGTTAAACCATTACACTGTGGAGTTCCGGTGCCAAAAACATAAGAAACATCAAGACAATCAATATCAAATGTAATATAAAACTTAATTTTTTTATTTTTATTTTTTTCTACAATTTCATTAATAATATTTAGTATACCAATTTCTTTTATTTTGTTTGATGTATATAGATTTATATTTTTTTCTTTAACATAATCAAACCATTCCTTACCAACAACACCTCGTGGGCCAATAGTATACATATTTTTCCCATTTAAATATCCTTCTTCAATAAGTTTTCTAAAAACATTTCCATGCCATACTTCTGGCATATTTAAATATTTATCTTCTACATCCATATGAGCATCAAAATGAATTAAACCAATTTCATAATTAGAAAATCTTTCTTTCATTGCTTTATAAAAACCCTTAAAGCTTCCATAAGTAATAGAATGATCTCCACCGCAAACAAGTGGAAAACTATATTTAGCAATAGAATATACCTTGTTAGTTATGGCATCTTGATTTAAAGAAGGGTTAGTAGGATTTACATATACATCTCCCAAATCAGCAATTTTTAGTTCATTAGTTTTTATGTATTTATTATGATCTAAATCATATAATTCTTCACCATAAATTCTATCCCAAAAAGAATATTCTCGTAATTGTCTGGGTGCATATTTTGCTCCTAATCTATATGATGCTCCATAGTCGCATGGGATTCCTAAAAAAATGATATCATATTTTTTTATATCTTTTTCTTTTATGAAATCTCCACCCATATATGTTGGAATACCAGCATATATATATTCTTCATTATTTTCTACCATTAATTACCTCCATATTATACATATTGTGATATATCCATCGAAGTTTTCTTTTTGTGCTTTTGTAAAAATACCTCATTTAGTACTTTTTCAGTATATTCACCAAATAATGGACCACAAATCGTTTCAATGACATCCATCCCACTCATAGTTAAATTCGCCTCTATAATTATTGGTTCATCATTATCGGTTATTGCAATATCCCAACCAATTAATCTAAAATGAGGAAAGCGTTGCGCTGATTGCTTAACTAATTGTCTTATTTTATTCATAAAATCAAATTTTACACTTGAAAATTTTCCACCATCGGGGTGTTCATCAAAACGGTTTCCTAAGGCATCATACGCAAAATTAGAAAGAGTTCCATCATCATTTATTTTACAATAAATTCCTCCAAAACTGGCATTGTCAACTTTAGAATCCCCTATTCCCATCCTGAATGCAGCCCACGGAAGCACTTTAACCTCACCATCTAATATCAAAGTCATTATCCTTATTGTATTAAGAGAATTAGGATGTAATTTTGCAGTTATTTTAGATTGCTTTACTGTTTCTTGAAATATTAGATTATCTTCATTTAAATTATTGAAAAAATTTATTAATTCCCTTTTTGATGGTTTTTTTAAAAATTTAACGCCTTTACCACCATAAGATGCCATACTTGGTTTTATAGTAATATTATCAACTGATAATAAAATTTCTATCGCTTGTTCTTTAGATATAATATTATAATTTTCATCCTCAAAAATACCATTTATTAAATGCACATAAGTTTTTGGAAGATTAAATCCTTTTAAATATAAATCAAAATAATTTTTATCTGCGACTCCTGGCTCTATAGCTCGATTATTCAGATAACCATCAATATATCCAACAAATAAATCATCGGGAATAAATCTTTCATCAAATTTACCAGTTCTATCTATATAATATTTATGATATGCTATATCAAAATCATTTGTATATTTTCCCCAATATTTTTTTATTTTTTGTTCTTGCTCTTGACTTAAATTTTTTACATTTTCTGAAAATAGCTCTTTAGAATCAATTCTAAAACATTTCATACACTTTTCAGATAACTCTTTAAAAAAATTTTCATATAAAGTTGTAAGATAATTAAACGTTTCTTCTTCCCATTTCTCAAATCTCATATTTTCACCTATTAAATCCATTTTTCTAATTGCTCAGCAATATCTTTATTAATTAACTTATTCTTTTTCATCCATTCATCATTAAAAATATTATTTAGATACTTTTCACCACCATCACACAATAAAATAACAGCAATGCCAGATCCACTTTTTTTATTTATATCTTCCAAAGCTTTATAAATTACCCCACCAGCAGATCCCCCAATTAATAATCCATATCTCTTAGCAAAATATCTACAAGTATTAAATGCTTCATCATCTTTTGCATAAAAATTATTATTTATTAGTGAATAATCAATTATTTTAGGTATTGGAGCATTAATAGGATTTCCTGTCCCTGATTGGAAATAAGGCTTTCCTTTACCTCCAAATAAAATAGATCCTTCGGGCTCAATTACATTTATTAGTGTATTTTGATTATATTTTTTTAATCCAAGAGCAGTTCCACAAGAAGAACCACCTGTACCAATTGCTGCGTAAAATGTATCAATAGTTTTTAATTCATTTACTAATTCTTTTGCTAATGTATCAGTATATGCTAAAGGATTATCCAAATTATCTGCTTGATGTGGAAAAAAAGAATTTTCAATCTCTTCAGACATTTTCTTAGCCATTTTTTCTCTTTCGATAACAGCAACTTCATTAGCTTTATAGTCATCTCCAACTACTACTGTTTCACCACCATATGCCTTAATCATATCTATTTTTTCCTTTGATGCATGATGATCAACTACAGCTATAAATTTATATCCTTTTATTGCTGAAGCAATAGCTAATCCAATAGCAGTATTTCCACTTGAAGATTCTATTATAGTTCCATTAGGTTTTAATCTTCCATCTTTTTCAGCTTGTTCAATCATATTTAATGCCATTCGATCTTTCATACTTCCACCAGGATTAAATTTTTCAAGTTTAAGATAAACTTTCCAATTATTATTTTTCATTTTAATTTCAAATAATGGTGTATTTCCTATTAAATCAGTAACTTTATTTACAATCATAACTTTTATCATCCTTTATCAAATATTTATTCTTTATATTTTCAACAATATATTTTTTTACCAAAGGAATTTTATGAAATTCACTTTCATTGGAATCCATTTGATATCCTGCAGTATTAAAATAAATTAATAAATCACCTCTTTTTGGCATATAATCAAATTTAATTTTTCGCCATGTCATTATATCTTGTTCCAAACACAAATTACCAGCTATACTTGAATAAATTGTTTCTTTTTTTCTTGGACTTTTTAATAATAATTTAGGCTCGATAAGATAATCACTTTCAAACCACTGTTCAGATAAACAATTTATATTTCCATTAGTAACTAACACATTTTCACCATTATCTAAATGTTTCAAATATTGTACTTGAAATATACTTATTCCAACATTTTTTAACAAACTTCTACCAGGCTCGATAATAATTTCAATTTTATTTTTATTTAATATTTCATATGTATTTTTTAAAATATAGTCTAATGCGTTTTCATCTGCTATATCACTATAATAGGGATAATAATTTTTTATAAAATGATTTTTAAAATACATTTTTTTATTATTTAATTTTAAGAATTTTTCATAATCATCTTTAGAACAATAATTTGTTGGAATTCCCCCACCTATATCAATAAATTTAATATTAATTCCTTTTGAATTAATTAAATTTATTATTTCTTTTATAGCCTCTATTCTATCTTCTAAAGAATAATTATTAATATGAAAAGAAAAACCCTCTAATTTTATAAGGCTTGAAGAAATAATTTTCAAACATGCATCAACCTGAGAAAGATTTATTCCAAATCTACTGACTATGTTAAGCAAATTAGATATTCTTAACAAAATTCTTGTTGGTTTGTTAATTTTTTTTATTATTTTTAATTCTTCAATATCATCCACCGATATAATCAAATTATTGTTTATTGCATTATTTAAATAACTTGCATCTTTAGCGGGACCAGATACGATTATTTTCTTAGTATATTTTAATGCATCCTTTAATTCATAATTGCTTGATACTTCAATACCGCAATTTTGCATAGCTGCACATTTCAATAAAGCGAAACTTTTGTTACACTTACATGAAAAAAAGATATTTTCTCGCGTAAAATATCGCAAAAAAATATCTTTAAATTTATTTATATTATTAATAAATTGGTCAACAAAAATAATATTAGCTGGAGTATCAAAAAGAGCAAATAAATTATATGATTCCTCTAAACATTCCAAATTTTCACAATTTTCTGCCTCTACTTTAGAATAAATGTACATATAATCAACTCCAAACTGCCAACTTGCATATAATTTAACACAAATTAAAAACAATGTCAAAATAATTTTAATGTGCAGTAAATATATACTAAAAATGTAGTTAATTAAATCTAAATAAAGTCAGTTAAAACTAATTAAAAAAAGTAAAAAGTGCCCTAAAATTGCCCTAAAAACTAGGGTGATGTTTTTT
>CANQIS010000060.1 GCA_947624115.1 uncultured Bacilli bacterium | reverse complement strand
TTTTTTTACTTGTTAATTACCAGTTATCAAAAAGCAAACAAAATTTTTTTGAAAGGAAATTCCTAATATATAAAAAATATAGAAATTTTTTCTATATTTTACATATATTTTTTAATAATTAAATCTAATAAATCAACTAAATAATATACAAAATGCTTATCTAAATATACAGTATCTAAAATTATTACTAAATTATTCGCTAACATACTAAATCTAAACATACGAGATAATTTACTAACATCTACAAATACTTCATCTACTTTAATTTTATTAGTAAAATCTTCATTAAATATTAATTTAACAAAATTTTTATTTTGTTCTACTTTCTTAATACATACTTTTCTAGCCATATTTTCAAATAATTCTTCATACATATATATTAACATATTCTCAGAAATTTTACCAAATCTATCTTCTAATTCAAATTTAATTTTCTTTAAACTATCATAAGAATCTATCATATTTATTTTTTTATGAATTTCTATTTTAATATCTACATCATTAACATAATTATCATCAATTGAAGTAGCAACATCTAATAAAGGCATTTCTTTTTCTTTATTTTCTTTTAATTCTTTACCATTCATTTTATTAATTTCTTCATTTAACATATTTAAAAATAATTCTATACCAACTGAATCAATAAAACCAGCCTGTTCGCTACCTAATATATCGCCAGCCCCTCTTATTGATAAATCACGCATTGCTATATTAAAACCACTACCCAATTCTGTAAATTGTTTAATAACATCTAATCTTTTAATCGCAACCTCTGATAATATTTTACTTTTATCATACATTAAATAACAATATGCGATTTTATCACTTCGACCAACTCTACCTCTTATTTGATACAATTGTGATAAACCAAATCGATCAGCATCAAAAATTATTAAAGTATTAACACTAGGTATATCAATACCTGTTTCAATTATAGTCGTACATAATAATACATCATATTCTTTATTCAAAAAATCAGCCATAATATTTTCTATTTGAATTTTTGTCATTTGACCATGAATTATACCAATTTTCGCATTAGGTACAATTAATTCTAATTCTCTTTTTTTACTTTCCATTTGCTCAACACGATTAAATAAAATAAAAACTTGCCCATCACGTGATAATTCTCGATATACAGCCTCTTTTATTATTTGTTTACTCTCAGCCAAAACATAAGTTTGAACTGGATAACGATTAACAGGTGGTGTTTCTATTAAACTAAGGCCTCGCAAACCAGATACAGACATTTGCAATGTTCGAGGAATTGGTGTTGCAGATAAAGATAATACATCAATATTATTTTTATATTTTTTAATTTTTTCTTTATGCTTAACTCCAAATCTTTGTTCCTCATCAATAATTAATAAACCAAGATTTTTAAATTCAACATCTTTACTAAGTATTCTATGTGTTCCTATTAATAAATCAATTTTACCTAATTTTAAATTTTCTAATATTGCAACTACATTCTTAGGAGAAACAAAACGATTTAAAACTTCAATATTAACACCAGTATTTTTAAATCTTTCAATAGCGTTATTAAAATGTTGATTAGATAAAATTGTTGTCGGACATAAAAATGCTACTTGCTTACCTGATAAAATAGCCTTATAAATTGCTCTAAATGCTACTTCCGTTTTACCAAATCCTACATCACCACACAACAACCTATCCATAGGTTCCGAACTTTCCATATCTTTTTTTATCTCATCAATCGCACGCAATTGATCTTTTGTTTCCTCAAAAGGAAAAGCCTCTTCAAACTCTACTTGAGCCTTAGAATCTGGTAAATATGCAAAACCTTTCACCATTTTACGTTCAGCATATAATTTTAATAAATCTTGCGTTATATCTTCAATTTTTTTCTTAATTCTTGCTTTTGTTTTTGCCCACTCAGTACCACCTAATTTATTTAATTTTGGAACAATACCATCATTAGTTGAATATTTAGTAATTAACTCTATTTTTTCAACTGGAATATATAATTTATCTCCATCTTGATATTCCAACGCTAAATAATCCTTCATTAAACCATTTTTATTTAAAGACTTAAGGCCTTTATATTGAGCAATTCCATAACTAGAATGTACAACATAATCACCTATATTTAACTTAGTAATATCCTTAATTCTAGTTCCATATTTAAAATTAGATTTATACAAAATATTATTATTTTTTTTATTAAAAAATTCATTTTCACTTATTACTACATAATTATTAAATTCAAATCCTTGATTAATATTCTTAATAACTAAATTAATTTTATTAGATAAAATATTATCTAAATTAGTAAAAACAAAATTATTATTATTTAATTCATCTATTATTTTATTAACAACATATTTATCCTTTAAACAAATAATTACTGTTTTCTTATTCTTAATATAAATATTTAATTTTTCATTTATTTTATCAGGTGTTAATTTAAAATTATCTATACTACCAGAATTATATTTAACTACCTTCAAATTATCAAATGGAATATCATCAAAACTAGATAAATAAATAGAAGCATAATTATTAAATCTTTCTAATTCAAACATATATTTAATATCTTGTGGTAATTTATGTTCATCATTATAATTATAAATATCATCTAATAAATTTTTATAACCTATTTTAATTTCATTATAATTTATATAAAAAATTTTAGAATTATTTAAATAATCAACAATACTAACTACTTCTTCATACTTAACTAAATTTTTTTGCTTTCTTTCATTATCAGCAATCTCTAAATTAGTAATAAATTCTGTATTAGGTAATATCTCAACTTTATCTAAACTTACTTTCGTTAATTGAGAATCAACATCAAAAGTTTTAATACTATCAATTGTATCACCCCAAAATTCAATTCTAACTGGATCACTCATTCCAATTGGAAAAATATCCAAAACAAATCCACGTGGTGCAAACTCCCCTGTTTTATTTACAAAAGATTCAGATGAATAACCAATTGAATATAATTTACGTTCTAACTCCTTTATATCATAATCTTCATTAACACTTAAATTTATAATATTTTTTTGATAATTATTTTTAGTTGGTAAAAATCTTAAAAAACCCATTAAATTAGTTATAACTATTTTTTTATTACTTAATAACAAATTATTAATTGTTTCTAATCTAGTAATTTCAAGTTCTGGAGAAATCGCCAAAGCTTCACTAGTCAAAAAATCATCCATTGGAAAAAATAAAACATCAGACGTATAATTTAATAATGACTTATAAAATATATTTGCTTCATATAAAGTATTAGTTACAATTATTAAAGAATTATCATAATTTTTAAAATAATTATAACTATAAATAGCCTTAAGTTCATCATTTAAACCTAAAATAACTTGTGATTTATCATCTAATTTAAATAATTCATTAAAAAATTTCATAATGCCTCCTAAACGCCAAAAAAATACCTAATGGTATCAATTATTATTATATTTAGTCATTAATAAATCAAAATTAATTAATAAAAAATCATTTATAATCATCTCAGAAATATCAATAACTTTATTCAAAACACTTAACTCATCACTATTAAACTTTCCTAATACATAATCTTTCGTATCACGATTTTTATCATTAGATATACCTATTTTTAATCTTTTATACTTATTTGTTCCTAAATTATTTTCAATATTTTTAAGACCATTATGACCACCAGATGACCCACTAGCCTTTAATTTATATTTACCTAAACTAATATCTAAATCATCATTAATGATTAAAATATCTTCAATATTAATTTTATAATATCTAACAAAATCCCTAACTACTTCACCAGATAAATTCATATATTTTTGAGGTTTTAAAAATATAACTTTTTCATTATTAATTTCCAATTGAACAAATAATCCATCAAACTTCTTACTATAATTAATATTATACTTTTTTAAATAATTATCCAAAACTTTAAATCCTACATTATGTCTTGTATTATCATATTCACGACCAGGATTTCCTAAACCAACTATTAATTTCATAACATCACCCATTATTTCCCAAGATTATGATATTCATTATATACATCTCTTTTATTCATTCGCCTATCTTTAGCAACTAACTTCATTGCTTCCTTTACATCTTTTCCTTCTTTAAGATATAGATTAACGTGTTCAACAACTGTCAAATTGTCATAACTTTTCTCTTTATTATTACCACTTACAACAATAACAAATTCTCCCTTAATGTCAACTAACTGACTAGCAATATCATCAAAATTTCCCCTATATATTTCCTCAAATTTTTTACTTATTTCCCGGGAAATAGCAACCTTTCTATTTCCCAAAATCGCCTTCATATCTTCCAAAGAATCTAAAATTCGATGAGGAGCCTCATAAAAAATTAAAGTTGCTTTAATTGATTTAACTTCCTCTAATTCTTGCTTTCTTTTAGAGCTTTTATTACTTAAAAAACCATAAAATAAAAAAGGCATAGGACTAATTCCAGAAGTAATTAACGCAGGAATTAAAGCTGTTGCTCCTGGCAAACCAACCACGTTATAACCATTCTCAATTGCGCAACTAGCAAGTTCATATCCAGGATCACTAATTACTGGCGTTCCTCTATCACTTACCAATCCTACATCATAACCACTATTCAAATATTCTAATAATTTATCACGATTCAACTCCTCATTATAATTAAAACTAGAAATCAACTTTTTTTTAATTTCCAACGATTTTAATAATAACGAAGTAACCCTCGTATCCTCAGCAAAGATTACTTCTACTTCTTTCATAATTTTTATCGCTCTTAACGTAATATCGTCCATATTTCCAATTGGTGTTGGAATTAAATACAAAGTAGGTTTTCCATTATAACTTTTTTGAGACATATAAATCACCTCATTTAAAATATTTTTCTATTTCATCAGTATAACTACCATCTTCATTATGTGCAACTAAAAAAGGTAATATTTTTATACCTGGTTTACCATTTTTAGTTCCTTCTATTAATAAAATATTTGCTTCTTTTCCTAATTTAGGATAAACAAATTGAATTTTCTTAGGTGTAATATTATTATCAAGCATTGACTGTATAATATCAACCAATCTCTCAGGTCGATGAACAATAGCCACAACACCATTATTTTTTAATAACTTTTTCGAAATTCTAAATATATCATTTAAATTTAAAGTTACTTCATGACGCGCAATTGTTTTATAATCATTCTTATTAAAATGAGATAATTCATTAACTTTAAAAAAAGGTGGATTACAAACAATTACATCAAAAGATTCCGTTGAATAATTTTGATATACTTCCCTTATATCACCATTAATTAAATCAATTTGTGATTGCTTATTATTCATAACTAAATTTTTATAGGCAATATCATAAACATCTTTTTGAATTTCAACTGCCGTTATTTTAGCAGATGTTTTAGTAGTTAATATTAAAGAAATTGGTAAATTACCACAACCGATATCTAAAATATTTTTAATTTTTGTATTTAATGTAACAAAATTTGGTAATAAAACCGAATCTAAAGAAAAATTAAACATATCAGTATCTTGAAATAATTTTAAATTTTCATAACCTAATAAATAATTATTTTTTTCCACAACCACTTACCTCAATTAAACCAATATCTTTTACATCAACTTTATACTTCTTTTGTAATACATCTAAACTTACAACTGTACCATTTCCTTTTTCAGTTGAAACAACATCACCAATTTTTGGTAAACAATTGCGACATTCCTTATAACATTCATCTTCATATTTTAAACAACATAATAAACGACCACATACACCGTTTATTTTACTAGGATTTAAGGCTATATTTTGATTCTTAGCCATATTGATTGAAACAGATTCTAAATCTTTTAAAAATCTAGAACAACACAATTTACAACCACATACACCAATTCCACCTATTTCCTTTGCTTTATCTCTAACTCCAACTTGTCTAAGTTCAATTCTCGTTCTATAAACACTTGCTAATTTTTTAACTAAATCACGAAAATCAATTCTATTATCAGCAATAAACTTAAATATTAATTGATTTCGATCAAAAGTAAATTCAGCATCAATAACTTGCATTGGAAGCTCATCAAATTCTACCATTTTCTTACATTTATTTAATGCTTCACGAGCATCTTTCAAATTTTTAATATGATTCATATAATCTTTCTTTGAAGCAATTCTAATTATATGTTTAATATCTGGATAATTTTTCTCTTCAACTTGTATAACATCAGTCACTACTTTACCAAATTGTAAACCACGCTCCGTTTGAACAATAACAGTTATATTCTTTTTTAAATTTATATTACCAGGTAAAAAATAATATATTTTACCATCATCTCTAAAACTTACTCCAATAACATTAATCATTTACCTCACCTCTTTCCATATTAATAATTAGGCTATCCATTAATAAATTTAAATTAAGATTATTTTTTATTTTTTCCTTTACTTCCAATATTTTAGATATTTTACTACAAATTTCATATTCAGACATCGAATCTGCTATATTTAATATTTTATCATAATCATTTTTAAAAATCGCTAATTCATGACCAACTTTAAAATTTAATACATCACGATAATAAAGAATCATAACATCATAAGCAAATTGGTTTTTATCTTTATCATTAAAATAATTAAACCAAAATTTTTGCGTATATAATAAAGCACTCAATTTATTTTTTTCATAATAACATATAAAATTTTTAATATTATTAATCATATCAACACTATCATCTGAATTTAAAAATTCCAACCTTTTCTCACTATCACCAAATATATAATCAGCAACTAATTCAAGTTCACTATCCGATTTTATAAAATTCTTTTTCAAAGAAATAATTTGACAACGCGAAATAATAGTATCAAGTAATTGATACATATTATCTGTTACTAAAATAGCTATAACATTAACAACAGGTTCCTCTAAAAACTTTAAAATCGAATTTGCTGCTGATGCATTCATTTTCTCTGCATTATTAATAATATATACTTTTTTACTACCAACAATAGCCTTTTTACTAAATTCTTGTTGCAAATCATCTAATTGCTCTTTTTTGATCCACATACCATCTGGATTAATTATTTTAACTTCAGGATAACATCTATCATCAAGTTGTTGACATAATACACAGTTTTCACAATTAGCAAATGCAAAAAAGTTGTTTGGACATAACAATGATTTAATAAAAGAAAATATAAAATCCTCTTTTTTTGAATAACCATTTGTCTCAAACAAGTAAGCATGAACTAATTTATTTTTTTTAATTGAATTTTTAAGTATAGATACCGCCAAAGGCTGTTCTAAATAAAAATCATCAAGCATAAAACACCTTCTTAAAAAACAAAAGCTAAAATAAATATAAGTGAAAAAAGAGCTGGAATACCAAAAATAGTAAGTAATAAAACAGTATATACATTAATTGGGATCAACATTCCAAGCGGTTGAATAATTAAATTATAACCATATAAAATAAAAACACTAAAAACAATCTTCTTTACTAAATTAAATATTTTTTTCAAGCTTTGTCCACCTCATAAAAATATTATGAAAAAATGAACAAATAAATTACTTAGCATTTATATATTTACGATTTTCTAAAGCCATTTCCAAAGTAAGTGAATCAATATACTCCATATCTGCACCTAATGGAACACCATGAGCAATCTTAGATATTTGTAGCCCCTTACCTTCCAATTTTTTTGAAATATACAAAGAAGTAGTTTCACCCTCAACATTAGGAGTTAACGCCAAAATTAATTCATCTACTTGACCATTATTTACCCTATCAAACAACGATTGAATATTAATATCAGAAGGATTTCTCCCCTCTAAAGGTGATATCAATCCATCTAAAACATGATATAATCCATGATAACAATTAGTTTTTTCTATTGCAATAATATTTTTAATATTCTCCACAACACATATTATTTTAGAATTTCTTGACTTATCAGAACATATGTCGCATAAATCCTTTTCAGATAAATTATTACACTCTTTACAACGACATATTTTACTTTTTGAATCAACTAAAGAATCAGAAAATACTTTAATAACATTATCATCCAAATTTAAAACGGCAAGTGATAATCTTTCAGCCGTTTTTTCACCAATACCTGGTAATTTTTTAAAACATTCTATTAAATTTTTTACTGTTGTTGGATACATTTTAAAATAAACCTGGCATTCCTTGAGTATACTTACCCATTTGTTTTTCTGTTTCTACATCAACCTTTTTCAAAGCATCATTAACCGCTACAACTAACATATCTTGTAACATTTCAATATCATCTTTTTCCAAACTATCACTATCTATTTTAACTTCAATTAATTCCTTTTTACCATTTACACGTACACTAACAAACGAAGAATTACCATCAAATTCCATTTTATCGATTTTCTCCTTTGTTGCTAACATATCTTTCTGCATTTTTTGAGCCTGTTTCATCATTGCCTGTATATTCATATTATTCCCTCTTTCTAATTATATTCTACAATATTTTTAAACATCGAATCAATACTTGTTTCATTATTTTTTACATTTGATTGAATAAAAACATCATCTAAATTAATATTTTCAACAACATAATTATATACCTTTGTCTTACTATTAAAATCCTTTTTAATAAATTCCCAATTATCCTGCGATACACCAATTACTTTATAATTAATTTTAAATTCAGAATTTAAAAAATTTTCGATTATAGGTAATTTTAAATTAAAATTTTTCGTTATATTATCAGTTTTAAAAACAAAAACTAAATACTCATCACTAGCAGCTTTCAACTCACCATCTAATATCATTGAAACTTTATCAGCACAATCAGGATCCAATATTTTAGAATTTAAACTTTGCAATTTAGTTTTAAAATCAATTAAAATCTTTTTATTAAATCTAGCTAAAGTATTATTAATTCTTATTTTTGTTAATTGTTCCAATTTTTTAATCTTATTATCATCAATAATTGGTATATTCTTTTCAACATTATTACTAGAACTATTATTTAAAAGAATATTATTATTCTCAACTGCCATATTTTTTGCAATTTCACTACTTACCATTTTATTTCTATTCTTTATATTAATTATCTTAATAATTGCTAATTCAAATACTAAACGCGAATTATTAGTATTTTTTATACTATTAATAGTTACATTTAGCTCATTCAAAATATCTATTAATACATTTTCATCATATAAATCGATAAACTCACTATATACACTATTATCAGAAAAATAATTAGGTACTTTCTTAGTTAACATAATATTTTTATAAAATAAAACTAATTCTTCAGTCAACTTAAGAAAATTCCTACCACTTTCATCATATTCATTAATAATAGAAAAAATATTACCTAAATCATCATTAGACAACTTTTCAATTAATATTTTCAACTTTTCCTGAGTAATTGTTCCATTTACCTCATGAACATCATCTTCAGATATATCATTTTCAGCATAAGCAACCACTTGATCAAGAATACTCAAAGCATCTCTAAGTCCGCCATTAGCTAACCTTGCAATTTCCTTAATAGCATTATCACTAATTTCGATTTGTTCACAATCTGCTATATACTTTATTCTTTCAAAGATTTTACCATCACTAACCTTTTTAAAATCAAAACGTTGACATCGAGATAAAATTGTTGGTAAGACCTTATGTGGATCAGTTGTAGCTAAAATAAAAATAACATGTGCTGGAGGTTCCTCTAAAGTTTTTAACAAAGCATTAAAAGCACTAGTACTAAGCATATGAACTTCGTCAATAATATAAACTTTATACTTACTAAAAGATGGAACCAAATTAAGCTTATTTTTCAATTCTCTAATTTCATCAACACCATTATTAGAAGCAGCATCAATTTCAATTATATCAATATTTTGTTGACTATTAAACTGCTGACAACATTCACACTCATCACAACAATTACCGTCAACTATATGCTTACAATTAATAATCTTAGCAAAAATTTTTGCTACACTCGTTTTACCTGTACCACGAGGACCAGTAAATAAATAAGCATGACTAATTTTTTCATTTATAATAGCATTCTTTAAAGTTCTTACTATCACATCTTGACCAATAACATTATTAAAATTTTTAGGTCTATATTTTCTATACAAAGCTTGATACACAATACCACCTAATTTCTTTTATTTTTAAAAAAATCAACAAGCAATACTTTAGATTCATCACTCAATATTCCTTTAGTAACTTCTACAAAATGATTACTTTTTTTATTTTGCAATACACTACCAATACTATCTACATATCCAAACTTTTCATTACCAGTTGCATAAACAATTCTTTCTATTCGAGATTGAATAATAGCACCACAACACATTAAACAAGGCTCCAAAGTAACATATAAAGTGCAACCATTTAAATACCAAGTATTTAACTTCTTACAAGCCAATTCAATAGCAACAATTTCAGCATGCTGAGTTGCTACTTTTGTTTTTTCTTTAATATTATGAGCTTTAGATATAACAACACCATTCTTAACAATAACTGCTCCAACCGGAACATCATCACTCTTTAAAGATTTTTTTGCTTCATTTAAAGCAATATTCATATATTTAAAATCATTATTCATGATTATCACCCATAAAAAAGACACACACATTTAGGGAAACTTAAGGCTGCTATTTTCCAATTCTGACCTATTTCATTTATAAATGTTGTGTCAAATACAATATATAATATTTTAACAATTAAATCAAAATATTTAATACAAAAAGAAAATTTTATTATAATTATTTATTTTCATATTAAATATGTTTCACGTGAAACATTGTTCTATTTTAGTTATTTATTATTATCAATATATTTAATTTAGTTTTGATTATATATTTTAATTTCATTTTATATCTATGTTTCACGTGAAACATTGTTCTGCTTTAGTTATTTATTATTATCAATATATTTTATTTGGCTTTGATTATATATTTTAATTTCATTTTATATCTATGTTTCACGTGAAACATTGTTCTATTTTA
>CANQIS010000059.1 GCA_947624115.1 uncultured Bacilli bacterium | reverse complement strand
AAATTTTTTTTATTTGGTCTCTCTAATTAATTATATATAATATATTGTTATAAAATACTTTATCATTTCTTTATATTTTCAAAGTTAATAATTATTTAAAAACAAATAGTTGTTATCTATTTGTTTAAAAAGTTATTTTGGTAATAAACCCCAACCATTTACAACATATCTACCACCAGTTTTAGCGGCATTTGGCATTAATTTATTATAAGTTTCGCCTTCAACAATTAATGTAGAAGAATTTCCACCATCTAAATTAGCAGCATTGTGAGCTCCGTACAACATAAGTAAGTCAATCATATCAGTTAATGTAGCACCATCGACATATAAAGCACTACCATCAACTACTAAAAACATAATAATGCCATCTTTTCTTTGGGCGATTGCAACACGAGGCGAACGACCATATCCACCATCACCAACAGTTGTCATTGGCGTACCATTAACAATTAAAAATGGACCAAATTCTAAAGCATCGCGAACATTACTATTAGCAATAGCGTTTTCAGCTGAATCAACCGTTAATAATAATTTGTTATCATAAGTCATCGCAATTAAATTGGCATTTGGATTATATCCAGAATTCCAAATAATTTTTCCATCATTAACAACATAACCAATCGGTGAACCAATTCCCCAACCATCTTCTTCTAGGAATCCACCACCATTTATACAAACAATTCCATTATATCTATTACACATATCGATTGTTTTTTCTCCTAATTTTGTACCTAATACTTCTTTTGTAATTAAATGAACACGTGAGGGATCATAAATAGCAACTAAGTAACCTTTACTATTACCTATTTCTACATCGATAATTTTGTAATCATCGTTACCAGGATCTCTTTTTAAAATTTGTTCTTCATAAATAGAATCATAATGTTGTTTATCACTAGTATCAATAACAATCTGATCTAAATCAACGTCTTCATCAACTGGTACATAATAATTTGATTCTAAAACTTTATTAACCATGTTTTCACTATAGAAAACATACGCTAAATATTTATGTGACATCGTTCTTAATGCAGTTGTGACAATCATGTCTCTAAATGGCGTAACAAAATATACAACAATGAAACACGCAATTGCGCATATATCTAAAAACGCAAACAAAATAGTAAGTTTATATATTTTTTTCTTTTTTTTAGTTTTTACTTTTTTAGTAAATTCTTCACTTTTACTTAGTTCTTCATTCATTTTTAAACCTCCAAAATATATGGATTATCTTTGGTTCCATTACCATTTAAAATTTTGTTTTTTCTAATTGTAATAGCTGGTTTAATTAATCGATTTTGTGTTATTGTCGATTCAAACATATAACCACTCATATCAAAACCAAATATCTTGTCGTCACCACTTTTAGTAAGTAGATAGTAATTTTTTGTATCATTGTTTAATTTTATATCAGCAATATTATACAATCCAACTTTTGCTTCTACTTTATCATTATATATGTTAGTAAAATCATTACTATAGTCACCAACATACCAATTATTAGTCAAGATTAAATCTTTATATGATAAGCTATTATAATAATTATTATTTAAATAATAACCAAGTGTTCCTGTTGTTGAAATAGAATAATTATTTGTGCTACCAAATTTATATGTAGCATTGCCATTATCAACATAACCATCTAACGCAATGCGAATATTATCATTATTTACTTCATATACGATCCATAAATCATTATCCAATTTAACGTAATTTCCAATTGATAAGCCTTCATTATAACCAATCGTATATGGATTATCTTTAGTACCATCACCTTTTTCATATGCAACGGTTGCGTTTAATGTAATAGTTGGTCTAATACCATAAAAATCAGTAACTAAACTCTTAGATATTTTATCGGAATCAACAAACCAAGCATAATCATTTTGATTCATTGTTGCTAACCAATATTCATCACCAATATTAAGATAAGTTTCCTCATCAACCATACTATTAATATAATCAATAACACTAAGCATACCAACATAGTCATCAGTTAAATAATTATCACAATTATAGTTTGATAATGTACTGATAGTATTTAAACAAACGTTAGTATTTTTTAGATAATTAGTTGGATTATATAAATTTTTATAAAATATTCCTGTATTGTCGTTAGTGGAATTTAGCCAATTTCGAACTTGTGAGGTTTCGTAATTAGAACCATTTGTTCCCCACATAAATTCATTCATACTCTGATTTGTTACTAAATTAATTGAGCCATCATTATTAATTTTGACAATTCGCCATAAAATTCCAGAATACATTAAATAATTATTAACATTTTTTCCCTTAAATATATATTCACTACCCATACTATATAATCCATCGCCGATACTAGTTATTTTACTATTAGTCTGTATAGTCGATGATAATAATTGAATTGTCTCTCCAGATTCATTTTTTCGATTGAATTTTCGATAATAATAAATGAATCTAAAACCATAAAAAATTATACAAAAAACAATAAATATTATACTAATAAATATAAAAACCTTTTGTTTATTTACTACTCTTTTTTTCATAATTACGCTCCTATCAATCTTATACAATTATATCAAAAGCATTAGCCTAAATCAATGAGTTTAAAAGCAAAAAAATATAGAAGTGTAAACTTACTATATTTTCTAAAGTTATTCATCTTTTTTATCTAAAGTTACTAATACTTCACGAGGTTTAGAACCATTATTTGGACCAATTATACCGCGTTCTTCTAATAAATCAATAACTCTAGCAGCTCGATTATATCCTAATCTAAATCGTCTTTGTAATAATGAGGCACTAGCCTTTCCTTGAGTAACGACAAATTCAACAATTTCATTATATAATGGTTCATCATTATCATCATCAGTTTCGACATTTGTAGTTGCATGCATTTCTTCTTCGTCCATTAATAAGGTTTCATCATAACGAGCTTTTTGTTGCTTAATAACATGATCGACAACAGCGGAAATTTCTTCTTCAGAAATATATGTTCCTTGAACTCTAATTGGTGTATTTTCACCTTGTGGTAAAAATAGCATATCACCTTTTCCTAATAATTTTTCAGCTCCAACCATATCTAAAATTGTACGAGAATCAATACTACTAGAAACCGCAAAAGATATACGTGATGGGATATTGGCCTTAACAACACCAGTAATAACATCAGTTGAAGGTCTTTGAGTTGCAACAATCAAATGAATTCCAGCGGCTCTTGCCATTTGTGTAATACGCATAATGGAATCCTCAACTTCTTTGGCTGCAACTAGCATTAAATCAGCTAATTCATCAATTATAACAACAATATATGGTAATTTTCGTAACTTATCATTTTCTGGTAATACTTCATTATTTTTTTCGACATAAGTATTATAACCAGCTATATTTTTAGTACCACTTTCACTAAATGCATCATAACGTCTTTCCATTTCAACAACAATTTTTTTCAAAGCAATATTGGCTTTTTTCGGATCTGTTACAACAGGTGCAAGTAAATGTGGAACACCATTATACATTGAAAGTTCAACTTTTTTAGGATCAACTAAAACTAATTTTACTTCATCAGGTTTAGCACGCATTAAAATTGAAACTATAATACTATTAATACAGACAGATTTACCACTACCAGTTGAACCGGCTACTAGTAAATGTGGAGTCTTATTAATTTCGCACCATACAGGGTTGTTATCAATTGATTTACCTAAACTAACTAATAATTTACTATTATCTAAAGATTTAGGAACACGTTCTAGGATTTCACGAACAGTAACCATCGATATACTCTTATTTGGAATTTCAATCCCAATGGTACTTTTACCAGGAATTGGTGCTTGAATACGAACTTCTTTAGCTGCAAGGGCAAGCGCAATTTCACGATGAATTCCTAATAATTTACTAACTTTAGTTCCAGCCTTTATTTCAAGTTCATATTGAGTAACAGATGGTCCTATATTAGCAGCCATTATTTTTCCTTCAATTCCAAAATCTTTTAAAACTTGAATCAAAATTGGAACATTGTGTTTGATGCTTTCTTGATTTTCTTTACCTTTTTCTTTTGTTGGTTTAGCAAGCAAAGTAATTGGTGGGAAAATGTAACCTTTATTTTCAACATACTCTTCATCAGATGAATTAATAACAATAGGTTGATTTTCTATTTCCTCATTTACATGTTCTGGTTCTTGAACTTCAGTTTTTTCCTCAATTTTTTCATCGCTAACTTTTTCATCATTAATATGAATTAATTCATCAACACTTGATACGACAATTTTATTATCTTTTTCAAATTTTTCTTCAGCTTTAGCAATGGCTTTTTGATCTCTTTTAGCCTTATTTTTAACCATCTTATCACGAGCTTTAAGTGATGTACTTTTAAGCCAGTCAACAATTGAGAAGCCAGTAAATAAAACAAAGCCACCAATAGCAATCGTAATAACAACAATCCAAATTGCTTGAGTACCAAATAAATTTAGAAATAAAACTGATATACTTGCTCCTATTATACCACCACCCTGTGGCTCTTTAATTTCGTTAATAGAAGCCATAAAATTATCAACAGTTTCTTTAATTACTTCCATTTCATTTAAATTAGTAAGCAAATTAGTTGTATCATCATATTGACATTTAATGTATGTTGAATGAGCAAAAACTAAAATGCTTAATATCATCATATATAGGCCAATCATTTTGGCACTAAAAAATTTAAAAGGTTCACGATTAATAACCATGTATATACCAACAACAAAAAGTAAAATTAAAAAGATTAAATACCATGATCCAAATAAAAAAATCGCAAATGCTTTAATTAAGTTACCAATAATGCCATTATAAGGAACAAATCCTATAATAGACGCTAATACTAGAATAACACCAATCAAACCTAATTTAAAATTATTATTACTCTTTTTCTCTTCTTTTCGTTTTTTCTTTTTTGCCATAAATAACCTCCACGACTGTAATACAATTATAGCACAAATTTTGACAAAAAGAAAAATAGTTCAACAAAAATTTGAACTATTTTTAATTAACTAAAAATTAAGATAACTGCCAAGTGTATCAGTAACTGATTTATAAACTACATTATATTGAATTAAATAAGCAGCAAAAACAATTATAGAAACACATATTAAATGAAAATAAATATTTTTATCTAGATCATCAAATTTAATTTCATCTTTGATTGCTGAAAAGAAAATTATTAATGAATAAACAAGACCAACAATTTCAAATAATTTTCCTATATGAACATTTATCCAACCAAAGAATGGTGTAAGTAGATAAATGGCGATACTAGCTGGAACAAAAGCAACAACAGTAATAGTAAGTAATCGCATATAATTTGTTGTTTTTTTAGCAATTAACGAACCAATATAATAAATTCCTGCTACAGCAAACATTGCAGCCAAAATAATTAATAAATGCTTTAAAGTAATACCAAACCAATCGATATTTTTGAAGTTTTCATCAATAGTACTAGAACAAACTTTACTACCTAAAACAGTTGTACACCTTTTATCGATCAAAGCCATTAAAATTGTTGTAAAAATACGAATTATCATTGTTGCAAATGCTACAACTCCAGCTAAAATACAAGCTTTTTCAGGTTTAGAATAATCTTCTATTTTATTTTTTAAAGATTTCATAGGTTTTAATAAAACATTGAATAAAAACATTAAACTAGCAATTATCATTTGCATAATATTACCATTACTTGCCTTTTTTACTGTTTCCCTAACATCATTAAATTTAGCAGTTACATTTTCTTTTATTTCAGATGTTGTAGGTGTAATGACAGTTGATTGCTCTGATACGTTTAAATTTTCAGTTTGATTATTCTGTGGATAATCATTTGTTGTTAAAGCCGTACCACAAACAACGCAAAATTTAGAACCCTCTTTTACTTCTTTTCCACAATTTGGACATACCATAATTAACACTCCTTACGTCTTTACAATTAATCTTCTATTTTAGTTCCACATTCGTGGCAAAATTTACCTGTTACTTCAATACCACAATTTGGACACTTCTTTACTTGTTCGGTTACATTTGGTTCCTCATATTTTGTACCACAATTAGTACAGAATTTACCTCTTACTTCATTTCCACAATTTGAACAAATACGTTTTTTTTCTGGATTTTCAACGGTAGATACATTATTTTGTGAATCATTTTGGACTTGATTATTTTGTTGTGGTGCAAATGGATCACTCATTTGTTTAAATGAGTTGTTTTGTTGTTGATTATTGAATGGAGCTTGTGATGCACCACCTATTATACCACCAGATGCCATGTTCATCATTCCAACACCCATGAATCCGTTCATAGCACCGCCGGCATTTTTAGCAGCATCTTGAACAGCATTTGCATAAGCACCTGTAAGTGTTCCTTGTTGCATAAAATTATTAGAACTTAATTCGTAATTATCGATCTTCTTAGTAGATTCATCATCTAAAACAACAGATTCTACGGCAAAACTTACAAGACTAACACCACGTCTTTTAATTGGAGCATCGAATTCTTTTTCTTCAAGCATTTTTTGAATTTCATCAGTTGCACTAGGCATTTCAAGTACAGGTATTTTATGTTGACTATTACCTAATTCATTTGCTACATTTTGGAATGCAGCAATAACTTCAGAACGCATTTGTTCAGTTATTTGTTCTCTTGTATAAATTGATGCAGTTCCGGCAACTTCTCGCATAAATGTCATTGGATCAGAAATTTTAAATGTATATTTACCATGACATTTAATTTCTACTCGAAGTGGACTAATTGTCCCTGTCATTTGATTTGGAATTGGATGTGACCAATCTTGAAATGGAATTGGATTTGGTGTTCCAAATTTATTATCAAGAATTTCTTTTATATTAATATAATAAATTGCTTGTTCTTTAGGTGGAACACCATTATATATAAATCTTTGCCACATTTCTTTAAACATAGGACCAAATTGGCCAGCAAATAATGATGGAGATGTTGATGCATCAAAAGTATAAATACCTTCTTCAGCGGTAGCATCTAAAATTTTACCACTATCCATTATGATAGCACATTGTCCAGGATTAACTTGAATTCGGCTTTTTGCTGAAATTTGTCCTGACTTAGTTGTCTTTTTTACCATTAACGTATCGTTATTTAGCTCGTCGCATTGAACGAAATCCTCCCATTGTTCATGCAAAGTTCCTCCAATTGCGCTTACTGCAGATTTAATTAAACCCATTTTTTTACCTCTTTCTTTCTTTAATTTTGTGAAATATCATTTAATATCCACGTATGTTTTACTAAATCTATTACACCAGTTCCACAATAACTACAAACTTTAACTCCTAAATCTTTTATAGGAGCCCCACAATTAGGGCAATTTAAAGATATTCCAGACTGGTTTTTACTAACTTTAGAATCATCAATAATATAGATAAATTCCGTTCTAATACGATCTTGTATTTTTTTATATTCAGCATTATTTTTACGATATAAATATTCAACTGAACTTTGAAATATTATCGAACACATTCCAGGTGTTTTTATATATTGATTAACAACAGTTCGATGAAATTTTATCGAATCATAATTTATCGTTTCACCATTTTTTAAATCAGCAATTCGACTATTAATAAAATTAGTTATTTTTTCACTAGTCATTCCCATAGGAATTAATTTTTTATTTTCAATCGACTGTAGGCATAATAAGATACTATTTTCAGCAATTTTTTTCATTTCATCGATATTCAAATGAGGAAAATCTTTGATAATTTGTGGTAAATAAATTTTATCCATACCTGCTACTGATCTAGGTTCATTGGCTAATTTGACCTGTTGTTCTTTAATTCCTTGAATTAAACTAGTATTATTAAAAACTATTTTTGAAAAATTTCTTATACGTCTAACGACATAAATAAACATATAGAAAAATATAAAAACACTAAATATAAATACGATTAGAAATATTTTGCTCATAAAATCTTCCTTTAAGTATATAAATAACACTAAATATTACTAAGATTATAGCATACTTATTACTAGAAATACAAGATTTTTAAAAATTTTAATTATTTTTGGAAATTTCTTCTTCAATCCTCATTAATTGATTATACTTACAGATACGATCTGTTCTAGATAATGATCCAGTTTTGATTTGACCCAAACCTAAACCAACAGCTAAATCGGCAATAGTCGTATCTTCTGTTTCACCACTACGATGTGAAATAACAGTTTTATAACCATGACTTCTAGCAAGCTCAATTGTTTCAATTGTTTCCGTAATTGTTCCAATTTGATTTACTTTTAATAAGATTGCATTACCAGCATGTTTGTCAATTCCCATTTGTAAACATTTTTTATTAGTTACAAACAAATCATCACCAACAAGTTGAATTTTATCTCCCAATTCAGCGGTAATTTTACTAAATCCTTCCCAATCATTTTCGTCAACTGGATCTTCAATTGAGATAATTGGATATTTACTAACTAATTCTTTATAATATTCGATTAATTCATCAGTAGTTAAACTTTTTCCTTCACCAACAAGTTCATATTTACCATTATTGTAAAATTCGCTAGCAGCAACATCTATTCCTAATTTTACATCACGTCCTGGCTCATAACCTGCTCTTTTAATTGCTTCCATTATAAGTTCAAAGCCCTCAGAATTACTTTCTAAATTAGGCGCAAAGCCACCTTCATCTCCAACACCAGTAGCTAATCCTTTTTCATTTAAAACTTTCTTTAAATTATGAAATACTTCTGAACCAATTCTTACTCTTTCATGAATATTATCAGCTTGTGGAATAATCATAAATTCTTGAAAATCTAATTTATTGTCAGCATGAGCACCGCCATTAATAATATTCATCATTGGAACTGGTAGTTCTTTACCATTCCCTATATATTTATAAAGTGGTAATCCTTTATATAAAGCAGCTGCACGCATAGCGGCCATTGAAACGCCTAAAATTGCGTTTGCTCCTAATTTCGATTTAGTTTCTGTTCCATCTAAATTTATCATGGCATAATCTAATGCTTTTTGATCTAAAACATCATAACCAATAACCAAATCTCTAATGACTGTATTAACGTTTTCTACTGCTTTTAAAACACCTTTACCTAAATAACGATTTTTATCACCATCACGCATTTCTAAAGCTTCACGTTCACCTGTCGAAGCACCACTTGGTACAGCAGCACGACCAACGATGCCACTTTCCAAAATAACATCAACTTCAATAGTTGGATTACCTCTTGAATCCAAAATTTCTCTTCCTATTACGTCTTTTATCTTTGACATTTTATCACCTTCCTTTTATAATTATATCAGTTTTTGATATTTTTTAAAGTTTTTTTTATTAAAAAGTTATATTTTATTTTTGATGTGTTATAATTATATTGAGGTTGGTGAATGATATGAAGAAAATATTAGTTATTTTAGCAATAACATTATGTTTAACGACAGGTTGTGGTAATGATACAAAAGTACTAGAATGTATACAAAACGACGATAAAACAACTGTAACAATTAAAAATGGAAAAATAATTAAAATAGCTACTAATGAAGAAGAAGAAAAAGTTACTAGTGAAGAATGGGAAACATTAAAGAATTTTTATGAATTTACAGGTAAAGAAACAAGTGAAGAAGTTGCCAATCATTTAAAAGAATTAAATGAAAGTGTTGGATATACATGTACACTAAAATAAAAATGATAATTTAAAAAAAGTTAGAGATTATGATGCCTCTAACTTTTTATTTTAATTATATAAAATAAAAACTAATAGAAATATTAAAGTAAAAAAATAAAACCTCATTAGATTATATAATCTAATAAGGCTTTAAATAATGTTCTTTGACAATTTAATAATAAAATTTAAAAATAATTAATAAATTTACACATTAGTCTTGACAAGCTCTATCACTAATTTTTATTAAAATATTTTATAAACCTAAATCAGATTTATTTATTGTTATAACTGGGCGCACGCCATAAGAGGTAGCTATGCGGACAGAGTCTGAGTCCAAGGAGCCACCGCTGTCCACAAACAACGCTCTCTCAGTGTCACGAAACAACGGCGAAGAAGTCCAATATCCATAATTTTTATTTGTACCAGGCAGCCATGCATATTTATTTATATCAATGCTTCCAAAATATATATTGTTTAAGTCATTATCTCCTTTTCCTGTTATCTTATTTACCTCTTCGGCACTTATTAATCTTGCTTTATTTCCATATTCTGCATAATTTATTGTATATGAATGTGATTCATCATGATATGTCCAACTTGCTGTATAGGGAGTTGGTGCTACTAATTTACTATCCCACCCTGTTGTTGCTTTTTGTAATTCTTCTAATGCTGTTTTTGGACCTTGCGTATTATCATAATCTTCAGCATACCATGCTACTAAACCTGTTATATTATGATCGGCTATCATAGTATAATTTGTTCCATCATCTTTATACGCATACCATTTCATGCACCCTGTATTTGGACCATCTTCAGTTATTTCAACTAAATTTTCTTCATTACAAGTTGCACTTAAATCCGTTGGATCTAAATATACTATTGCTTTTACTCCTTCATAGCCTTCTGTTATTCCTTTTGATGCAAATTCATCACTTGTTATTATAGTTGGTCCATTTGTTGCTTCTACTAATTCTCCACTATCTCCACAGCTTGCTTTCTCTCCATCATAATTACATGTAAAGCCATTTATATTTAAGTTACTTGCTGTTACTTTCTTTCCATTATCTGCGATTTTTACTGTTCCACTTGTTGGTTTTGTTCCTTTAAAATCTAATTCTGTTAAGTTATCTGTATTATATCCTGTTAATGTACTGGATAAACTACAACCACTACTTGTACAGTTAAATGTTACTGTACCATCTGGAAATCCTCCACTATTTTGTAACATAAAATTTGTTACATAAGTTTCTGCTGATTTTGCTATTCCTGATGTTGAATCCTCAGCTGCACTTAATCTTGCCTTATTTAATATATTTAAGATTTGTGGTACGGCTATTAAAGCTATTACGGCTAATATTACAATTACTGCTAACAATTCTATT
>CANQIS010000058.1 GCA_947624115.1 uncultured Bacilli bacterium | reverse complement strand
TATCCCATATTACTTAAAGTATCAGAAACATAATCAATATTATTTATATCGTCTACTGTTGTCATAAATAAACTATATTGACTAACACTCCAATTTGAATCACTTTTTGATTGTATTTTAGCAATAGTTTCAGCTACACTTTTAGACACAAAACATATATCTTCATCAATCTGATTTGCTTGATTTTTATATAAACCTGTCAATTTAATTTCTACTTTATATTTTTCATTTGTTACCCAATCTGTTGCATTGATATGAAAAACATCACCTATTTTATCCCTTAAATCTACTTTATAATTTATATTTAGTGATTTTATGTCAGCAAGACGAGTTGGATAAAAATTTTCTGGACATACCATATATAAGCCATCATCATCTGGAAAATTTGAACCGTATGTAATAGGTAATAATGAATCATTGTTAGCAGGTTTAAAGTCTATATCACCACTAAGTTTACCCTTAAATTCATCTATTACACCTCCACCATAACTATAAAAATTAAAAAAACTCGATAATACATGATCAACACTCATTATTTCATTTTCAATATCAGCTATATCTTCATATTCCACACCATGTAAATCTCTACCAATCGCCAATTGTCTATTTTCATAACTCTTATAGGTGTCATAGTGAAGAAAATTATAAACAGTCGCATTGGCAGTATTTAATACAAACCATACTGATATTAAAATTCCTAATATAAACATTCCTATAATATGTCTTTTACTTCTGATAACACTTAAAAAACCTAATTTAAATTTCATAATTATTCACCACCTTTTTTTGTTAGTGAATGATTATTTATATATAATATTTCATCAGCATATTTCTTTATATCATCTGAATGTGATACAACAATAATACATTTTCCTTGCTTTGCTAAATCTTTTAAAATATCAAAAATAATTTTTGCATTCTTAGGATCTAAAGATCCAGTTGGCTCATCAGCTAAAATTATACATGGATCATTGACTAATGCACGAGCAATAGCTACTCTTTGTTGTTCACCTCCCGATAACTCAAAGGGAAAATGATTTGCTCGATCGTCTAAACCTACTTGTTTTAAAACATCTAAAGCCTTATTTTTTTTTTCTTTATCTGATAATTTGCAATTTACACCTAATGGCAACATAACGTTTTCAAATGCTTTTAATAGAGGATTTAAATAGAATGATTGAAATACAAAACCGATCTTTTTGTTTCTAATCAAAGCTTTTTCTTTATCTTTTAAATTTTCAGTGTTATTATTATCAATATATAAATTTCCACTATCAAAATTACAAAGTAATCCTAATATTTGAATTAAGGTACTCTTACCTGAGCCACTTTCACCCATAATCGCATAAAATTTTCCTGTTTCAAACGCAAAATTTATATTATTTAAAATATTCAATTGTTTATTTTTTTTAGTATATGATTTTGATAAATTATCGCATTTTAAAATTATAGACATAAAATACCTCCGTATCGACAACTAAATGAAAAGCTATTTGGATATCTTTTCATTACAATTCTATATATTTTGGTCACTTTCAAGTGTTAATCTAGTCCTAAAATTAGGTTAATATTTCTGTTATTTTTGACTGAATTTTCTTTATTATGTCAAACACTGAAATTATAATATACTTGTTTTGTTAAAGTTTTTACAAACTATTAGCAATTGTAAATAACAAAGTTCTTAATTATTGTAACATCTCTTTTTTAAGATTGCAAATTTATAAAAATTGAATGGTATATTTTCATTTATTTTTACGTATAATCTATCTTTCTTGACAGTTTTGAAAAACTTTGATTTATAATGTTTGAAAATATTTATTTTATAATCTATCTTAAAATCAAATATATTCTATGTATGAAACAAAAAAGTAATAGATGTCTTAATTAAATTAACATTTAAATTGATATATAATTTTTTTGAACAAATCATATAATTTTATTTTTAATCTTTAAATAATACTATTGGTTCTATTCTTTTTATTTTTAAATAAAATGTTAGCATAGAAAATAATATTAAAACAATTATAGTTTTTAAACAATTAAAAAATGCATATAAATCATAATAACTTATTTGAAAAAAGTTATTATAACTACCAAAGTCAAAAAAAGATAAAATAAAAATATTAATTATATACATACAAATAGAAATTATAGATGAAATTAAAATAAGAACTAAAAAACGTGTTATCATAATAAATGTAATTATAAAGGTACTATAACCTAAGGTTTTCAAAATTGCAATATTATTCTTTTCATCGTACATATAATATTTAATAATTACAAATAATATAACTATTATTAAACAATATAAAATGTATATGCCAAAATTTATCGTTTTACTTAATCTAAAGTAATTATTTAATTCTAGATTAGATAATGAATTTACAATATCGGAGGAAAAACCAATGTTGTCTAACTTAATAATTGTGTTATCTAAATTGTCATAATCATCAACAATTGCATAAAATTTTTTACCAAACTCATGATTTTCAGTTAAAATATTCATAACATTTTTTGAAACAAAAGCAATATTTAAATCACTTTCTTGTTTATAGTAATCAATTACATCTAATGTTATTGTCTTATTCTCTGAGTCTATTATACAATTTAAATCAATGCTTTTTAAATCGTTATTTATTGATGTTGGGATTATAATTTCATTATTACTATCTTCAAGTTTCCTTTTATTTATTGTTTTAGGTAACTCTAAAATATTTTCATATTGTAAAAATATCTTATAATTTTCATTATAATCACAAGAAACTGTTGGATAGATTGGATATAAATCAATTATAGTTTCTATTTTTTTAATTTTATTAATTAAATCGTTTATACTACTATTATCGTTATTAATGTATACTAATTCTAATTTTCTATTAATGACATTATTCTTTAATTCATCAATAGCTGTTTTATTAATATAATTTTGAAATTTAAAAACAAGTAAAATAGATAAAATCAATATACTTATTGTAATTAAATACAATTTAGTATACTTTTGATTTTTTATACTTTGTAATACAGTTATTTTATTTATCATTTTTTACTTATTCCTTGATGCTTTTAATTATATTAATATTTTTTATCTTAATACCAGAACATAATCCAACTAATAATGATATTATTAATAATATAATAAATAGTATAAGAAAAAATTTATAATTAACTATTATTGGTGTTTTCTTTAAAAACAAAATACTTCTAAATGCATGCTTTATAATATTCAAAGATATAATAAATAAAATTAATGATAATATAAACCCAAAAATAAATATTAATAAATTTTCAATTATGATAAAGCACAACAAATTTTTATTATTGTATCCTAAAACTTTAAGATTAGCATAATATGATCTTTTTTCCTCAATAGCTTTTATATCGGAAAATAATATTATCAAAATAGCAAATATTAAAGTAAAAATAGAGATAGTAACACCATAACTGGCAATTTTATTTATCGATGTATTATTTTTTTTACCAGATATATTACTATAATAATTATTATCAAGCAGCTTTAATTGTAAATCTTGTATATTTTCTTGCTTATCTACAAAAACAATATACTGATGATTTTCAATTAGAGTTTTATCTAAATTATTTAATCTTAATACATTATCAAATGAAGTATAACAAATATTTTCACTTGAATACAACGAATCATATAATCCAATAACTTCATATTCCTCATTAATATCTATATTACGAAAATATAAATTTAGTTTTTTATTTAATAAATTACTACCATCAATTATATTATTAGTTTCATCCTTAAAATACTGAACAACACTGTTAGGATAAAATGTTATTGGACAAATAATTTCTTTTGTATAATTACTATCTGCATCAAATTTTTTCCCATCAACTAACGAATTTAATAAATCATTGTTAATTCCGTATAACATTATCTGACCGTCTAAATTTCCTTTTATTTCATCATTAATTATAGTTGAAGTAACAAATGATTTTTCTTGAACAACGCTAATAACATGTTCATAGGACGATAATTCATTAATTACTTCAGAAGTTTCTCTAGATGAGTTATCATAAACAAAAAGGGTTCGAAAACTTAAATTATTTTCGGCTGCGTTATTAAAATAAATATTAATTGAATTAATTAATGAGTCAGTTAATGATATAACTAAAATAGATAAAGCAATTAGAAAAATCGAAAATACATAGCTCTTTTTTCTAAAAACTTTTTTTATAGTTACACTAATATAATCAGTTATTTTCATCTTTTAACACTCCTTTTTCCATAAAGAAGACCTTATCAGCATAATTAATTGCTGACTGACTATGTGTTACCATAATTATACATTTTCCATTTTTACTAAGATTTTTTAAAATGTTAAGTACTATATTTTCGTTTTCTGGATCAAGATTTCCTGTTGGTTCGTCTGCAAGAATTATATCTGGATTATTAGCTAAAGCCCTTGCAATCGCAACTCTTTGCTGTTCACCACCAGATAATTCGCTAGGATAATGATTTATTCTATCTTCTAAGCCTAGTTGTTTTAATAATTCTATCGCTTTTGCTTTTCTTTCTGATTTATTTATTTTTTTGTTTATTAACATTGGGAGCATAACATTTTCGTAGGCTTTTAAACAATTGTCTAAATAAAATGATTGAAATATAAAACCAATTTTTTCCATTCGTAATTTTGATATTTGTTGCTCATTCATTTCAATAACACTTTTATTATTAATTAAAATATCACCATTATTAATTTTGTCCAATATACCCAATATTTGAATTAAAGTTGATTTACCTGACCCTGATTTTCCATTTATTACATAAAATTTATTCATTTCAAATTTTGCACTTATATTATTTAATGCATGAACATTATTTTTACTATAAATTTTAGTAACATTTTTTATTTCGATACAGCTCATAATTCCTCCTTAATGTAATGTTATTACAAAAATATTTGGAAATTAAGGACTTGTTAATTCCCATACTTTATATTAGCCTAGCAAAACATAGAGTTAAATTTTTATCAACGTAATTCTAATAATTTCTTTATTACTTCGTTTTTATCTTTAAAATAACTATTTTTAAGAATACCTCGTTGTCTAAAATTAAAAACTTTCTTAATAGGAAATATTTGTTCGATTTTGATTTTTTTAAATTTATCTTCTAAATATTTACACATAAATAATTGACAAGTTAGACATTTAATAGTACAACCATTTTGACTCAAATAATTACATAAACCTTTTTTATGTTGATAACAACATCCATTATCAGGATGAATTGATTTACCTAAACGATTAGCAATACAGGTTCCATTTTTAAAATCACAATAGTTATTATCAATAAATTGTTTTTTAGCATAATCATAAATATAGTCATATGTCAAACTATATTTTTTTTCGATATCTTGCTCATTTAAAATATTTTGAATTACTCGATTTAATTTCATATATCACCTTTTCTAATTCAAAAACACCAATATATAATTAATAGTAGTTTCCTTTTTTTAG
This sequence comes from uncultured Bacilli bacterium, assembly GCA_947624115.1. GTDB lineage: Bacteria > Bacillota_I > Bacilli_A > RF39 > UBA660 > CAJLIR01. The sequence continues at coordinate 5,645 of CANQIS010000058.1, read as the reverse complement.
TTTTAGCAATAAAGTTCTGAGTTCCATAAAATCAATTGGATCTAAACCATTGCTGGTTCATCTAAAATTAAGATACTAGATTTGTTAATTAATGCTTGAACTAATTCCAATCTTTAGTCTATTAAAATTTTTTCTATACATTTGATTTTAATACAATAATAATCTAATTTAGTATTTCAAAATCATAATTTTGTTCGAATATTGCTTTCAATCCATCACTTAGTTCATTATAACTAAATTTTTGATAATAGTTTGTTTGATAGTTAACAACTGTATGTTGATAGGATTCAGAATTTGGCTGTTCTTTACTTATCAAATATATATAATGATTATTTTTATCAACTTTGTATTTTTCAATTATTTGTGCAATAGCAAGTTGTTCTTTATAGTAATGTAAACTATATGTTCTATTTAATTTATCTCCACTTTTAAGTATTTTCCATGATCCGTCACCAAATGATACAACTATATCACGTCCACCAATCTTTGGACTATTCGAACATATTTCTAAAATAATTAAAATAAAAATTTCAACTATTACAAATACTATAATAATTCCTTTTAATTCATTCAAGTTATACAAAAACATAAAAACTTTAATTTATTTTAGACTACACTTTTTTATAATAATAAATTATTCACTTTTCAATAAATCAAGTTAAAATTTTACATAATAATATATTAATTAAAATTTGTGTATTTTTGGTGAAATTTTGTTAATACTAGAAAAATATAATTTTTTTATAATTGTATATTAATATTTGTACAATCATATTAATATTGCTTTATATTTAATTTTTCACAATTAAAAATAAAAACTGACTTTGTGTCAGCAAAAATTACATAAATGGCTTCCTCGAAGAATTTGATTTTTTTAAATATGGATAATTTTTCGCGAACTTTTCGCGAATATCTTTTTCTAAATGCTATCCTAAACTTTGAAATAATACTAAATATTTAGAAATTTTTTTGTTTTATATAAATAGAAAACCCTTATTTTAAGGGTTATTTCAATCTGGCGTCCCCGATTGGAATCGAACCAACGACCTATTGCTTAGGAGGCAATTGCTCTATCCTACTGAGCTACGAGGACATAAAAGATAAATTTTAATTAAAAAAATTTATCAAAAATAATATATAAATATTGGTAGCATATTTAAATTTAAATGAATATTTAAATTTTCTATAAAATTCGTATATAGCTACACCTTTGTCTACAAAACTCACTATCCAACTTTCAACATATTTTGGTATTTTGAAATTTATAGGAAACATGTGAGTAATTATTATATCTTTTTCTTTTTCATTTAGTTTAAAATTAATTAACGAGTTTAAAATAGAAATTTTTGGATGAATAAAAACAGATATAAATCTATCTTTTTTGCTTCTATCTTCTTTGCTAAAGAAAAAGTCATGTAGTAACCCTGCTCTAGCAACTGATATATAATCTAATTTTAAAAGTTTGGCTAATTTATATGAATAATATGAAACTCTTAGTGAATGTTCAAACCTTGTTACACCATGATGTTCAATTGTTTTTATTTTATTAAATTCTGCATTATAATAGATGTCTTCAACTATGTTCATATATTGATTATCTGCAATAATATTTTTCAAAGTTTTCGTGTCACCTCGCATTACTATTATATTATATCACATTTTACTTTTTTTGAATAATATTTTTGAAATATATCATATAAAAAAATTTAATAATAAAAGACTGTTTACATAATTTATTGTAAACAGCCTATAAAATATTATTATTCGGTTCTTAAAGCAATAACTGGATCTTTTTTACTTGCCATTCTAGATGGAACAAGACCTGCTACAAAAGTAAGAAGTACAGAAATTAATATTAATATAATTGCACCTATGAATGGTAATTTTGATAGACCATCTATTCCAGTAATATTATTTATTATGATATTAATTGGTATATTTAATATAATGGTAACTATAATACCTAAAATACCAGCAAATAAGCCTTCAATTAATGTTTCAGCATTAAATACTCTTGAAACATCTTTTTTTCTAGCACCAATAGCACGCAAAATTCCAATTTCTTTTGTTCTTTCAATAACAGATATATAAGTAATAATTGCGATCATAATTGAAGATACTACTAATGATATACTAACAAACGCTATTAAGATATAAGTAATGGCATTTATAATTGTTGTTACTGATTTCATCATAACACCAACCATATCAGAATAAATTAATTGTTCGTCTTCACCTCTATTACTATTAAAATCATTAATACTTTCAATTATTTTATCTTTTGATTCAAAATCTTTTGGAAATAATTCAATAGTGTAAGGATCTGATAAATCAACAATTCCTAATTTTTGAATATTACTATCATAAGTAGCATTGGCATTTTCTGAATATTCAGAAATAATTTGAGCTAATTCAGCTTGAGATAAAGAAGATAAATATTGTTGTTGTTCTAGTGGTAAGTTTTGAATATCGAATGAATTTTCATCAGAAAATTCTAAGCCAGTAAAAACATTTTTATCTTTATTTTCAAGTTGTTCTTTAGCAATTTCTGATTCATTTATTTTGCCAACAGTATATTTTGTTAAATCTTTAGTATAACCTATAACTCCAGTCGTAGTTGCTGAGGAGTCTTCGCTTATTTTAATAATACCAACTACTTCGATATCAATAGCGTTATCTAATAGTTTTTTCATATAATCTTTATCATTTCTTTTATCAATCCAAATACCATTTTGTTTTTCATAATAATCTGTATTTAATAATAATTTGTATTTTAGTCCAATTATTTCATCATAATCATAAGTATAGGTTTCTTTTTTTTCAATTGTTTCACCATTTATAATTTTGGATAAACTATTTTTTAATTCATCTTGATCTAAAAGTCCTAAAGAGTAAAGTGCGTAATCACTTACTTGATTATTTTGATCCATAACTAAAACAACTTCATTATAATTTTCAGGCATTTTACCAGCTACTAAATCATATTGAGATTCTAGTATATCTTTTCTTTCTGGTAATTCTGAGAATGAATTTACTTCGCCCATACCAGTCATACTAACTTGTGACATCATTTCATTACCAATTCCTAAATTATCAAAAACCGTACTTGGATTAACTTGGATAATTTCATCTTCATAATCAGCTTTATATAAATTTAAATTAAGATTATAGGAATATCTGATATCACTTACATAATCTTGTATGTTACTTTTGTCACTTTCAATATATTCTTTAAAACTTTTTAAGTCATTGACTGTACTGCTTCCAGCAAAAGAAGTTAATACATCTGACATAATATTATTAGAATAAACTTTGGCTTCATGATTTTCATTTGTTTCATGTTCCATAAGAGCTTCCATAAGGCTAGCTTGATCCATAGTTGTTTTTTCTAACGTTAATGGATATAAAGATAAAGTATCTTCTTCAACTTTACCTATATAGTCATTTAAACCACTAGATAAAGATAAAATCAGCGCAATACCAATTATACCTATAGAACCTGCAAAAGCAGTTAGAATAGTACGACCTTTCTTGGTCATTAAATTATTTAATGATAACGATAAGGCTGTCTTTAAATTCATCGATGTTTTTTTGTTTTTAGACTTTTGTTTTTCTGATGATTCTTTTTCATTTGTTCTATTGTTAAAAGGATTAGAATCATCAATAATTTTTCCGTCTTTTAATTTAATAATTCTAGACGAATATTTTTCTGCTAATTCTGGATTATGAGTAACCATTATAACTAATTTATCTTTAGCAACCTTTGTTAATAATTCCATGATTTGGGTACTAGTATCGGAATCTAAGGCGCCTGTAGGCTCATCTGCTAAGATAATATCTGGATCATTAATTAAAGCACGAGCAATCGCAACTCTTTGCATTTGACCACCAGATAATTGATTTGGTAATTTATTCATGTGTTTTTCCAAACCAACATTTTTTAACATTTCTTTAGCTCTTTTTATTCTTTCTTGTTTTGATACACCAGATAAAGTAAGCGCTAATTCAACATTCCTTAAAACACTTTGATGAGAAATTAAATTGTAACTTTGAAAAACAAAACCAACTCTATGGTTACGATAAGCGTCCCAATCATTATCTTTATATTTTTTAGTACTTACTTCATTAATAATTAAATCTCCTGAATCATAGCGATCTAGACCACCAATTATATTTAGTAAAGTAGTTTTACCACTTCCACTTGGTCCTAAAATTGAAACAAATTCACTTTTTCGAAAATTTATGCTAACACTCGATAAGGCTTTTTGATTAAAGCCATCAGTTTCATATGTTTTTGTTATTTTTCTTATTTCTAACATAGTTAGTCTCCTTTCACTTATTATTAATTATTTTGAAATTGAATTGATTTAATTATATCATATTTGAATATATTTTGTATAAATTTTGATTATTTTATAGTTTCTAAGTCATAAAATTTTAAACCTCCATTTTAAGTTTATTACTCTTCTACTTATATTATATAATTTTTAGTTTAAAATTCCTTTTTTTGCCATAATAATTATATCATTTATTGTTAACGTGTCAATAAATATGACATATATTCCCATTTTTTTACATATTTATTGTTTGTATTATTTATCAAATTAATGTATAATTTTACTAAAGAGGTGTTTTGATGAATAAGAGAAATAATTATTTAAGTTGGGATGAATATTTTATGAATATCGCTAAATTATCAGCAATGCGAAGCAAAGATCCAAATACGCAAGTTGGAGCTTGTATCGTTGATAAAAATAATCGTATTTTATCAATTGGCTATAATGGTGCTCCAAATAATTTTAATGATGATAAATTCCCATGGTCTAGGGAGGGATTACCACTCAAAACTAAATATTTATATGTGTGTCATGCTGAATTGAACGCAATTTTAAATTTTTATGGTGAAAAAACTAGACTTAATGACGCTAAATTATATGTTACTTTATTTCCTTGCAATGAATGTGCTAAAGCAGTTATTCAATCAGGTATAAAAGAAATTATTTATGAAATAGATAAATATGCTGATACTGATGGCGTTATTGCTGCTAAGAGGATGTTTGAGGAATGTGGGGTTTCTTATCGAAAGATTAAATTAGAACGTGAAATAGCTTTACAAATAAAACAACAAAACTGATAAATTATCTATAATATCAGTTTTTTAGTTTAATTTGAAATCTATAAAAATAACAGCATAATTTTCTACTGATTTTATAATATTATTTGTTATATTTTTAGATACATTATTAATAATTCTATCAAAGTAAATCTTACATTTTTTTAATTTTTTCTTTGCCTAATTTTAAAAATTTGTTTATTTTTTTTAAAAACTTTCTTATAAAAAAAGGATTTTATCATTTTTTTTATATATATTTATTATGAGGAGATGATAGAATCGAAAAAGTAAAAAATGAAAAATTAATGTTAGGTGTTTATGATTGTATATTCAAAGCCATCATGTTAGATAAAAATAATCCTGAATATTTACAAGATATTATTCATTATGTTACTGGAATTCCTAAAGATAAATTAAAAAATCTTGTTATTAGAAATAACGAATTTTTAATTAATAATTGCTGTGTATTAGATTTGAGGTGATAAAAGTATACCACAAATCAAAAAAATGTGATATAATATATTTGTTGAAG
>CANQIS010000057.1 GCA_947624115.1 uncultured Bacilli bacterium | reverse complement strand
TTAAAGTATTGTAATAAGTAAATCCATAAGTATCGTAAAGTACTTCACCGATATTTTCAGAAGGGAGAGATGTTTTTAAAGATGAAATTAATTGAGCCATATTTTAACCTCCTTTAATATTTAACAATTATTTTATCATACTTATTAGTGTATTTCTATAGATTTTAATTATATTATTTTTGAATATAGGTTTTATTATTGTAGATATTTTTTTAGTATTTTATTTAATTCTTCTACATCGATAGGTTTTGATAAATAATCATTAAAACCTTCGTTTAAGTATTTTTCTTTAACTCCAACGATAGCATCAGCTGTAAGGACAATTACTGGAGTTGAAAATTCTTTATTTTCTTTTAATTTTTTTAGTGTTTTAATTCCATCTAATTCAGGCATCATTTGATCTAATAAAATTAAGTCAAATTTTTCATTATTATTTATTAAATCAATACATTCTTGACCAGTTGTTATACATGTTGTTGCTACTTCGTATGGTTTTAATAGTTTTTCAGCAACTTTTAAATTTAATCTATTGTCATCAACAATTAAGATTTTTTTACCATTAGCATTAAAACTACTTATTTTTTTCTTTTGAACTTTAATAGTATCAATATCACCTATTGGTTTTTCGTCAATTATTTTTTGTTCGACAGTAATTGTAAAAGTTGAACCTTCATGAATTTTACTTTCGGCGGTAATTGTACCATTTAATAGATCAATCATTTTTTTGGAAATGTATAGTCCCATACCTTCGACATAGTTTTTATCATTTGTGGCTTTTTTATCATCATCTAATAATCTTTCTAAACGATTTTTTTCAATTCCGATACCGGTATCAATAATAGAAATAGATAAATTAAGTTTTGAATTATTTATTTTTCCATCGGCTTTAATAGTAATAGTTCCATTATTGGTAAATTTAATCGCATTGTTTATTAAATTTAATAGGATTTGTCTTATTTTACCATTGTCACCAAATAAACGAGTTGGTAGTTTTTTATCAATTTCTAATTTTAATTTGACATTATTATCAGTAATTCTTTGTTTTGATAGATTATATAATTCTTTAAAGAATTTAGGTACTTGATATTCTTTTTCTTCAAGTTTTAATATGCCTGATTCAATTTTAGAAATATCTAAAATACCATCTATAACATCTAGTAAGTTATTACTTGCACTATTGATGTTTTCGATATCTTCTCTAGCATTTTCGCTTATTTCTTCAGATAGAATTGATTCACTAAGTCCAATAATGGCATTCATTGGCGTTCTTATTTCATGGGACATAATGGATAAAAATTCGGATTTGGCTTGATTGGCTTTTTTAGCTTCGCTTAAAGCACTTTGAAGCATCGCATTTTGTGTACGCATATATTCAGCGTTTTCAGTTACATTTTTAGTTAAAACAGTAACATGTTTTTCACCTTTATTGGTAGTAAGAAAGATCGTACTTTCTAGCCAGGTATCATTATTTTTATTTAAGGCATATCTAATTGAAATTGGCTCAATTGATTTTTCAGCAAATAGTTTTGACAAATTTTCTATTGATAATGTATTTGAAAATTTTTCATAATCATTATCAGCTATATATTCTTTAATATTTTCTAAAAAGTTATCATCGTATAGGCCTTTTTTAGATTGACCTAAGTAATTAACATCTTCTTTTAAATTTTTCAAAATATATTCTTTTGTTTCGAGATTGATATCTATTTCTATATCGTATGATAGATTAGTAATTTGATTTAGTTGTCTTTCACGATTTTTGATATCGCTTGCTTGTGATACTAATAAATGTTGATTATCATGCTCTTTTGTAGCATCGGATATTAGTATAACAAAATAACTTACTTTTTTTTCAAGGAATGGATATATTTTTATTTTCATCCATCTAGTGTGTTGATATCTTGGATCATGATAGGAAAACATTTGACTAATAAATTCTGATTGTTCATCCCAATTATCTAATTGGCTTCTTAAAGCTTCACTTTTAAAAATTTCAGAAAGAATATCTAGTTCTGGCACATTTGAATTTTCTGATTCTTTAAGACCTAAAACTTCATTAATATTATGAGTCATATAAACTAATTCACGACTTTTGTTATTGTACATCAAATAGATAGTATCAGAATTTTTAACTAAAGAATTAAATAGTTTGTCACGATGACGCAATTCTTTATTTTTTTCGTTGTTACGTGAATAGATAATAATATAAAATGTGATTAAAAATAATATAAATGCAACAACGCAACCAACAATAATTATTTGTGATAATTCGGCACTCATATTGTTAAAGTCAACATAGTTATAAACGATAATAACTGTAATAATCATAATTATTAATAAAATTGTCATTGTTTTGTTTGATTTTGACATTTTGCCACTCCCTTTTACTTTCCAAGATATATTTTGATTACGTTAATAATTCGATTAGTTTCTTTTATTAGGGTATCATAGTTTTTATCAACATAGTCTTGGTCATTGTCTTTACTTTTTAATTCATGTTCGTAAGAAAGATTAGCTAGTTTGGTAAAACCTAGGTATTTTGAATCACTTTTCATAGCATGAACTAGAATAGCATAATTGGCCATATCTTTATTATTTTTATATTCTTCCATTTTAGGTATTCTATCTTCTGATTCAGTTAAAAAGTCTTCTAGTGTTTCATCATACATTTCCATATCGCCTAATAGTTCTAATCCATGTTCTACATCAATTTCATTTTGTTTTAAGAATTCTACATTTTTCATTTTTTGTTCCTACTTTCCTAAAAATTTTTGAATTAATATAATTAATTCGTTTTTATCGATTGGTTTTGATAAATAATCATCAAAGCCTTCTTTAAGATATTTTTCACGCATACCAGAGATGGCATTGGCTGTTAAGGCTACTACTGGTACATTAAAGTTATTTATTTGTTTTAATTTTTCTAAAGTTTTGACACCTGACATTTCTGGCATCATATCGTCCATTAAAATTAAATCATATTTTTCGCCACTATTTATTTTATCAAGGCATTCAAAGCCACTTGAAACTAAATCTACCTGTAATTTTAAATCTTGTAATAGACGGTTAGCAACTTTTAAATTAATTTTGTTATCATCAACAACTAAAATACGTTTATCACTAAAGTTTAGATTGGCAAGTTTAATGTCTTCTGTTTTGGATTCTATTTCTGATATTTGTTTATTAATAATTCGCTGATCTATAGCAACCGTAAATTTAGATCCTTGTCCATAAATACTTTGTACGACAATTTGACCGTGCATTAGATCGACTAATTTTTTTGTAATAGCCATACCTAAACCGGTTCCTTCAATGGTAATGTTTTTTTCTAAATCAAATCTTTCAAATTTGCTAAATAGTTTATCTATATTTTCCCGTTTTATGCCGATACCAGTATCAGATACAGAAATAATTAAACGACATACATCATCTTTAACAACGGAACTAACATTAAATTCAATATAACCTTCTTTGGTATATTTAACGGCATTTGTTAATATATTTAAAATAATTTGTTTAATTCTTACATGGTCACCATATAAGACTGGTGGAATATTTGAATCAAAGTTAGTTCTAAAGTCTAATGGTTTATCTCCTAATCTAGCTTTTGTTAAGGCTACTAATTCATTTAAAATTTTATTAAAATTGTATTCAACATTAACAATTTCTAATTTGTTGGCTTCTATCTTAGAAATATCTAGAATACCATTAACAATTTCTAATAAACTTTCTGAGGCTGAAATGATATCTTCTACTTCTTCTTTTGAAGTATTTGGTATATCTTCTTCTTTTAAGGCTTGACTAAATCCAACAATTGCATTTAATGGTGTTCTTATTTCATGACTCATGTTTGATAAAAATTCAGATTTTGCTTGATTGGCTTTTTCGGCTTGATCACGAGCAATATTAAGTTGCTCAATTAATTTCATATCAGGATTTTCAATGGTGAAGTACATTAAAAAAGTAACAAACGTTTCCATTGATGTCATCAATAATAATTCTGGGTTTAAACTTTGAATTATTATAACAGCTAAACCGATAATCATATATGCAAACATTGGCAAATATTTTTTAGATTTAATATTTTTAAAGTTTTTAATCATCATTAATAACCAAATTAACATATAAAAACTGCTGATTATGTATAATAATGTTGAACTTGGTCCATATGAATAAACTATCAAATCTTCATGTTTATAATATAATGGTAAAAAAGCAATTAACGTAAAACTAATTAAATAAAAAATACTGAAAAAATAAATATATTTTTTGGAAATATTATGCAAATTATTATTTTCTTTCATAGAAATAATAAAAATATAAATTGTTAATAATGAAATCCAAGTTAGTAGATAAATTAAATATGCTTTAGTTACAATCGCATTAATAATTGGAATACTTTCTCTATTAATAATTGTATATACACTTGATATATCTAAAATTAAACCTATAGCGTTAATAATTGCTAAAGTAATATAAATGCTATTTTCAACTGTTTTTAATCTTTTTTTTGAAAAAAATACAATTATTAATAATAAAATATAAACTAAACTTATAATTTGAAAATATACACTGCTAATCATAACATTACTCCTTGTCCATTCTAATACAAGTATAACACAAAAAAAAATAACAATAAAGATTCATTGTTATTTTTTATTTATTTTTTTAAATATTTTTTCTGTTATCTTTAACTAATTTTAATATTTTTTGTCGTAATTGACTATTAACATATTCTAAATCGTCATCTAATACTCTAAACGGTTCACCAAAACTAACTATTAAATTATTATTACCAATCTTATAATCTCCTGTAACAGCAAATGGAACAATATTAGCTTTTGTTTTTTTAGCCATAGATACTGCACCAAATTTAAATGGTAATAATTCAGAATCTTCATATTTATCATTAGAAATAATATTTTCTTGAACTAATTTTTTTAAATATTGTCGCGTATCAAATAAAGAATTAATGAAATCATCATGAGAAATTTTTTTATTCAAATAAAGTTCTTCTAATAATCTTATATGTGAAGATAATGGATTCAAATCATGTAATTTATTTTTAAATTTATCATAATCCATATCAATACCATATTCGTACAATTTATCAATATCAACAGTTTTTAAGCCATTTCTAGTTCCTTCTGGAAAAATGCCTATAGCACTATCAATATTCAAATAATTAATAGCAGTATTTACACTACTGGAAGTATCGCCATTTCTATCAACACAAATTGCACCAGTTTTTCTAAAAAAAGTACCTAATTGACTATCAAAATATTCTTTTTTAGACATCCAATGAGTAGTTCTGTTTGTCGCACAAATAACGGGAAATTGATCCCATACATGTAAATGATTTCCACATAAAATTATAGGCCCAGTTTGTGGTATATATTCTCTATTAATGATAGTTGGATGTAAACAAACTTTAAAAAGTGGAACACCAATATTTCGAGCAATATTGTAATTTTTACTATATTCATCTTTAAAAAATATTGATTTAGAAAAATTATGTTCATTTTTTATATTATCAAAGTTCATTATTGTATCAAAAACTTCACTAAAATTATTAACGACTATGATATTTTCACTATCTTTTATATTATTATTATATTTGGTTTTTATACAAATAACTCTACAATATTTACTTAGAATATCAATGTTTTGTGGATTATCTTCAATCATATAATCAATATTTAATTTTTTGCAAACATATAATTTATCATTTTCTTTTCCCATTTCATTACAATAATTAATTGAAGTAGGATTAACATTATTAATTTTCAAAAAACGTTTTAGCATATATCTAAACAGTTTTCCAACAAAATCATCTTGCATTGTATGGGCAAATTGCGTAATAATATGAATACTATGACCTTTTTTTTGCAATAATGCAATAATATCTGATGCATCTTTAACAATTGGTTCTTTTAAACTATATTCCCATATATTTTTTAACCAAAATTTCTCACTCTCTTCAACTGTACAATTGAATATATCTTTAATTTCTAATTTTGTTTCATCAATAGTATCTACATTTTTAAAAAATTCTTTACCTTTTTTTAATTGGTATTGCTCTAAATTTCTTAAAACTCCATCGACATCTATACCAATATTTGCCATAATATATTCCCTCCTATTGTTTTTTATAAACTTTTACTTTTTCATTTTCTTCTTCAAATAATTTTTTATGACTTATTTTGCCAAGCAATGTTTGTGGTAGACTTTCTCTAAATTCATAAGAATTAGGAATTGAATAAATATTTAAATTTTTTTTACATAAAGAATCTATTTCATTCTTTATTTCTTCTGTTGCTTCATACCCCTCTTTTAGTACTATATAAGCCTTTGGTACTTGCATCTTATATGAATGATATACACCGATAACAGCACAAGTAGCAACAGCTTCATGTGTTTCGATTACTTGTTCTATCATACTAGGATATACATTAACACCACTTGAAATAATCATATTGCCTTTACGTTGAGCAAAATAAAATATTCCATCATCACAATAACCTAAATCACCAGTGTGTAGCCAACCATCTTTTAATGCACGATTTGTTTCTTCATCATTTTTATAATAGCCCATCATAACACTAGGACTTTGAATACACATTTCACCAACTTGTTCTTTTTCAAGTTCATCATCAGTTCCAGGTTTAACAATTTTAATATTAGTATCTACCATAGGTATTCCGATAGAAGTAGGTAAATTATAATTTTGAGAAGCAAAAGTTACCCCAGCTACAGCTTCGGATAAACCATATCCTTTACTTAATTTAGCATTCGAACCATGTTGCTTTAAAAATTGATTTATATCATCTTCTAGGGAATCTTTAACTAAGTCTCCACCTGATACAACATATTTTAAATATGACATATCCATATTTTGTAATTTAGCGTTACTTAACATTCCTTTAAATAAAGTAGGAACACCAATTATATTATTAGGTCTATATTTTTTAAATACTTGATCTAATTTTTTACCATTAAGTTTTGGAATTAAGATTGGATGAACGCCAACTGATAATGGCAAATGAATTGAACTACATAATCCAAAGCCATGGAAAACAGGCATAATAGCTAAAATATTATCTCCTCTTTCAAAATTATTTTCGCCTTTAAAAAATTGTTCAACCATACAATTAAAGTTATCGTCACTTAGCATTACACCCTTAGGATTACCAGTAGTTCCACCAGTATGTAATATAACTGCTAATTTATTTTTATGATAACTTATTTCCTTATTTTTGATATCAGTAATTTTCTTGCCTGATTTAATAAAATCATCCCAAGATATTAATCTATTATCATTTGGTAATTTAACGGCATTTTTGGTGTACTTATATAATTTTTTTGTTATAAGTCCCATAGAATTAGCAGGTGTAACATTTATAATCTTCTCTAATTTAGTTTCATCAGCAATATTTAAAATTTTATTGCATGCCATATCAATTGTTACTATTACTTTTGATTCAACCTCCTTGACAAAATTTTTAATTTCATTTTGAGCCGATAATGGATGAACCATATTAGATACAGCTCCTATTTTATTCAAAGCATAGAAAGCAATTACTGCTTCTGGTGTATTTGGCATACAAATAGTAACTATATCACCTTCTTTTATTCCATTAGCTATAAAAGCCTTTTCACATTGTTCAATTTTATCGAAAAATTCTTTATAAGTTATTTTAGTATTAAAATATCTAAGTGCAATAACATTTGGAAATTGATCATTATCAGATTTCATATATTCAAAAATGGTTTTCTGAGGCATCTTACCAAGTATTTGCTCATCTGAGTAATATTTTAGCCATTGTTTATCAATGCTCGCATAACCTGTTAGCGGTCCTTGAAATTCTCCACTAGCTAATTTTCTTAAATATAAATCACGTAATTTTTTTTCTTCATCGCTTAATTTTGAAATTTTTTCTTTTAATTTTTCTAAATCCTTTTTTTCCATATTTTATCTCCTTTTGTTAAAGCGATATATTATCATTTTTTTATATTTAATTAATTGCTTTTGCGTGAAATGTCTGTATTTTGTCATAAAATAACAATATTCGCTAAAAATTTATCACTATTATATCAAAAAAAAGATGAAAATTCATCTTTTTTAGTTATTCGTTAAATATTTTTTTGATTTTTTCAAAACATTCTAAACTGTATTTTTTGTAAGCAGTAGTAGAAATACCAATAAATTCAACAAAGGTTATGATATCGCTTGGTAATTCTATATCGATTCTTTTTAATATAACTGGTGTAATTTCGATGGCAAAGCAAAAACCAATAACACAAATAGCCGCAATAATTCCTTTTAAGATGCCATATAATAGTTTTTTTAAGTTGAAACCTTCGGTTTTTGTGCCAATTAAAATACCTAAAACAGTATTAATTATAAATAGCAGTGATAAAACTAGTAGAAAAAGAGTTGTGGTAATAAAATTATCTAGCATATTACACCTCCAATACTTCTACTATATTTAATTCAGTTAGTTTGAGATTGGTAACAAAAAAAATATAGTTTTTCTATATTTTTATTTTGCTTGATTTAGTGCATTATCTACAGCAAGGTACATATCATTAATGGCAATAGTAACGCCAGCAATTGAATCTGTTGTTGTCTTAGTTTCATCTGTCCATTTTATCCAATTCAATCCTTGCTCTTTTATGATTTCTTGCTCTAGTGTTTCAACTTGTTCATACCATTCAGCACCACCAGGAATATTTCCTAAGCCAGCTGATGTTTCTTTCATATTATAATTATCTCCTAAAGCTTTTTTAGTTGTAAGAACACCTTCTTCTTGTGAATATGTCGAATCAATAAATACGGATTTAATCATTCCTAAATTGTCAACATAAATAACAGCGGTAGTAGTTAAGGTTAAACCATTTGATACACTTTGATTATAACCAAAATAAGTTCCTTCTTTATATATACCTTTTTCTGGCACTTCTTCACAACCTGTAAAACATAATAATCCTATTAAGTTTAGACAAATAAATAATTTTTTTAATTTTTTCATATTTTCTCTCCCCTATCTCTTATTTTAAATTGTATCATAGTTATTATTTTTTTTCAATTGTTTTGCCATTCAATTGACGTATCTAATGTTTTTTTTATTTCTTTGGCTAGAAAACCAATTAATATACCGGTTGGAATTGAAAAGATTAAGGCAAAAGCCATATAATAGATCATATTAAGATTATAAAAGATAATAGCCATGATAATTTGACCAATAGTATGACTAATTGAGCCTAAAATACTTACTCCAATAATAGATAATTTAGTATATTTTTTAGCTAAGTACATCGTAATAATGCTTAGAATTGAACCACTTAAACTAAAAAAGAAGCTAGGACTAAATAAACCAGTTCGTAGAATTCCAACTAAAAAAACACGAAGAATGGATATTATTAAAACATCTTTAAAATTATACACATAAATGACAATTAAAATAACAATGTTAGCAAGTCCTATTTTAAATCCAGGTATATATCCATTAAATATTGGCAAAAAACTTTCTATAATGTTTAAAGTAACTGAAATAGCAAGTAGCATTGCTAAACGACTTATTTTTTTTATTTCCATGTAATCACCTAATTATCGTATCATATTGTTCTTGACTATCGGAGGTAATTTTAATAATAATTTTGTTTGGAAGGCAAACAATCGATTCGTAATTTTTTTCAATAAATCCTTGTTTACTACATAAGTGTAATGGACTATTTTCTTCATCAACTTTAATTTTACCATTTTCAACGATAATTTTAACTTCTCCATTGTAACCTTCAACGGTATATTCTTGTGTTTCTTCTACATTTAAGTCGATGGTTTTGATTAAATTATTGTCGTAATAAATTAAAGCTTTTTTTGTATTTTTATTATTATCAGATATAGCTATCACAATTAAAATCATGATAGCTATTATTAGAATAATAATAATTAATTTTATATCATTTTTATTCATATTTGCTTATGCCTGGAGTTTTGATTATCTCATTATCATTGCTATACCAAATTACTTCAACACCATCAAATTGTTTGACGAATTCTTGTCCTGTTTCGATACTCATTAAAAAAAGGGTTGTTGACAAGGCGTCGCCTAACATAGCATTATCGGTAATAACGGAAACACTTTTCATATTATTAGCTGGCATTTTAGTATTTGGATCAATAATATGGTGATATCTTACGCCATCATATTCATAGAAACGCTCATAACCTCCACTACTTGTAATAACTTTATTGCTTACCTTTAGAGTCAAGTCTTTATTTCCATCTTTTAGAATTGAGGCTGAATTGTCAGGATCTTGAATACCGACTTTAAATTTTTGACTATCGATGTTTTTACCGGCTAGAACAGTTCCACCAGCATTAATTAGATAATTATCTAAGCCTATACTATTTAAGTAATGATGAACAACTTCTGTTGCGTATCCTTTAGCAAGTGCACCTAAATCGATATTAACATTTCCAGTTAAAATTTGATTATCATCATATAAGACAATATTTTTAATATCTAAACCTGATATTTTAAATAATTCATCATTGCTTGGAATACCATTGTTGTTATCACGATATTGTTTCCATAAATTTGTTAAATTACCAACATTTATATCTAGTAGCCCGTTACTTTTGTAATACCAATTAATACCATAATCTAATATGTTATATAAATCTCGTTCAATTTCTAATTTTTTTACTTCTTGTGTGGTGTTAATTGTATAGATATTATTGATACCGTCGTAAGCATTATATCGATCGGTTAATTCATGGTAATGTTTATAGATTTTTTCGATTTCTTCTAAGGCTGTATTAGCTTGTTTTTCATTGGTAGTATATAGTTTTATATCAATTACTGTATCCATATAATTTAAACTTTTAGTATATTCTTTATATTTAGGTGTGCTTATTTTTTTTAATAAACAAATAATTAAAAAAATTATTATTAAAAATCCTATTAATAAAATAAGTAACTTAGGTAAGACCCCTTTTTTAAATTTTCTTTTTTTTGCCATATTTTTTCACCATAATTATTATAGCAAAAAAATAAAGTAAAATCTACTTATTTTTTAGTTTACTATTTTTAACGTATGATTAATTTTTATTTATTATATTTTGTTTACTAAGTAGAACAAAATTCAAAACAAGTTTTGAATATTTAAGTTCACACTTAAATGTTTCTGCTTCATAGCTTTCGTTACCTACC
>CANQIS010000056.1 GCA_947624115.1 uncultured Bacilli bacterium | reverse complement strand
ATTTCATTTTATATCTATGTTTCACGTGAAACATTGTTCTATTTTAATTATTTTTTATCATCATTATATTTAATTCAATTTTGATTATATATTTTTTTATTTTATATCTATGTTTCACGTGAAACATTATTCTGTTTTAGTTATTTATTATTATCAATATATTTAGTTTAGTTTTGATTATATATTTTGTTTTTATTTTATATCTATGTTTCACGTGAAACATTATTTATTTAATAAAAAAAAGTAATAAAACATTATTACTCTTCTTCATTAATATTTTTATCATCTTTTTCGATAATTGCAATATTACTTACCTTTTGATTATCCTTTAAATTAATTAATTTAACACCTTGAGCTACACGACCAGATTTAGAAATTTGCTCCAAAGGTAATCTAATAATTATTCCACTATCAGTTATAATCATTAAATCCTTATTATCAGTAACTGCTTTAAATGCAACAATATTACCATTTTTTTCAGTTATATTTAATGCTTTAACACCTTTACTACCTCTGTGAGTTATTCGATACTCTTCAATATTTGTCCTTTTTCCATAACCGTTTTCTGTAACAACCAATACTTCATTACCAATATTAGCTACTTCACAACCAACACAAATACCTTCATCAACTTCAATACCTTTTACACCTGAAGCAGTTCTACCCATATTACGAATTTCATTTTCATTAAACCTAATCATCCTACCATTAGAAGATGCAATTAAAATTTCATCATTCTCACCAGCAATTTCAACTGATAATAATTCGTCATCATCACGCAAAGAAATTGCTATTTTACCAGAACTTCTAATATTTTCAAATTCAGATAAAATTGTCTTTTTTACAATACCTTTAATAGTACAGAATACTAAAGACTTACCACTATCTTCTGATGTAACCTTCAACATCGCACTAATTTTTTCATCTTTTTCAATTTGTAATAAATTAATAATTGGCAAACCTTTTGATTGTCTGCTAAATAATGGTATCTCATAACCTTTCATACGATAAACTTTACCTTTATTAGTAAAAAACATCAAATAATCATGCGTAGTTAAAGAAATCATTTTTTCAGCAAAATCTTCTTCATTAGTTGACATTCCCTTTACACCTACACCACCACGATTTTGAGCTTTATATGTTTCACTAGTAATTCGCTTAATGTAACCATTATGCGTCAACGTAACGATAATATCCTCAACAGGAATCAAAGATTCATCCTCAATATAATCAATAGCAGTCATATCTATCGAAGTTCTACGATCATCACCATACTTATTCTTAATTTCTAATAATTCCTCTTTTATAATATTTAAAACCTTTTGTTCAGACGCAAGAATTTCCTTTAATTCACTTATTTTAGCTAACAATTCATTCAACTCTTCATCAATTTTATTTCTTTCCAAAGCGGTTAATCTTCTTAATTTTAATTCCAAAATAGCGTCAGATTGAGCCTCAGACAAAGAAAATCTCGACATTAACTGCTCTTTAGCAACCAAATCAGTTTCAGCATTTCTAATAATCTTAATAACTTCATCTAAATTATCTAGAGCAATCTTATATCCTTCTAAAATATGAACTCTTTTTTCAGCCTTATCCAAATCAAACTTTGTTCTACGTATTATAATTTCTTTTTGAAAATCAATATACTTAGAAATAATATCCTTTAAACCTAAAGTTTTAGGAACACCATTATCAAGCATTAACAAACTAATACCATAATTAGTTTGAAATTGTGTATGCTTATATAAATTATTCAAAACAACTTGAGGATTAGCGTCTTTTTTCAAAGTTATAGTAATTTTTACGCCTTCCTTTAAATCAGTATGATAATCAGAAATTCCATCAATAACTTTATTATGAACTAACTCTGCAACTTTATTTTTTAACTCTAAAGTATTAACACCATAAGGAACCTCATCAAAAATTATATAACTTTTTCCACCGTTTTCCTCTATTCTAGCACGACTTCTAATAGTTATTGTTCCTCGACCAGTTTCATAAGCTTTACGAATACCACTATTACCTAATATGATCGCACCAGTTGGAAAATCAGGACCCTTAATATAATTCATCAATTCACTTAATTCAATATCATGATTATCTATATATGCAACACAACCATCAATGACCTCACCTAAATTATGTGGTGGAATATTAGTTGCCATACCTACTGCAATTCCCATTGTTCCATTTACAAGAATATTAGGAAATCTTGAAGGTAAAATTGAAGGTTCCTTCTCAGATTCATCAAAATTAGGTTCAAAATTTACAGTATCTTTATTAATATCTCTAAGTAATTCCAAAGAAATTTTTGAAAGTCTTGATTCGGTATAACGCATTGCAGCTGCACCATATCCTTCAATATTTCCAAAATTACCATGGCCATCAACTAACATATAACGATAATTAAAATCTTGAGCCATTCTAACCATAGCCTCATAAATTGAAGAATCACCATGTGGATGATACTTACCCATTACATCTCCAACAATTCTAGCACTTTTTTTATGAGGTTTATCAGGTGTATAACCAGATTCATACATCGAATAAAGAATTCTTCGATGAACAGGTTTTAAACCATCTCTTAAATCAGGAAGAGCACGTGCTACAATAACACTCATTGAATATTCCAAAAATGATGATTCTATCTCATCAACAATATTATTTTCTTCTAATCTATCTCTATTATGATCCATACTTCACCTCCAATTATATATCCAAATTTTTAACATAAACTGCATTATCTTCAATAAATTTACGTCTAGGTTCAACTTCTTCACCCATTAATTTTTCAAAAGCAGCATTAGCTCTAATAACATCATCAACAGTTATTTTTCTAAGAATTCTAGTATTTATATCCATTGTCGTTTCATTCAATTCCTCTGCATCCATTTCTCCTAAACCTTTCATACGCATAATATCATATTTTGTATTAGGATTTAAGGATGCTAAATAGCTATCTCTTTCTTCTTCATTTAAAACATATTTAATTGTTTTACCATGTTTTATACAAAACAATGGTGGTTGAGCAGCATAAACATGACCAGCCTCAACAATTGGTCTAAAGAAACGATAAAATAAAGTTAATAACAAAACACGAATATGTGAGCCATCAACATCGGCATCAGTCATGATAATAATTTTATGATATCTTAATTTCTTTAAATCAAATTCATTACCAATTCCAGTTCCAAAAGCCGTAATAATTGTTCTAATTTCCTCATTAGATAAAGCTCTATCTAATCTTGCTTTTTCGACATTCAAAATTTTACCACGCAAAGGCAAAATAGCTTGAGTCATTGAATTACGTCCTTTTATAGCAGATCCACCTGCCGAATCCCCTTCGACTAAAAATATTTCACAAACTGAAGGATCCTTATCTTTACAATCAACTAATTTGCCGCCAAAATTGATAACATCTAAATCACTTTTTCTTCTTGTTAATTCACGAGCCTTTTTAGCAGCCACTCTCGCTCTTGCCGCTGTCATTGTTTTTTCAACAATAATTTTAGCTTCTTCAGGATTTTCAAGTAAAAATCTTTCAAAACCTTGTGAAAAAACATTATCTGCTAACTTTCTAACTTCTGAATTACCTAATCTCCCCTTAGTTTGTCCTTCAAATTGAGGATTAGGATGTTTACAAGAAATAATCATTGTTAATCCTTCTTTGACATCATCACCAGTCAAAGCCTCATCTTTTTCTTTTAATAAATTAGCTTTTCTAGCATACGAGTTTATAATTCTTGTTAATGCTCTTCTAACACCTTCTTCATGTGTTCCACCATCATGAGTATTTATATTGTTGACAAAAGAATAAATATTATCATTATAAGTCGAATTATACTGCATTGCTACTTCAAAAAAGACTCCTGCTTCCTCACCTTCTAAATGAATTATTTGATCGTGAATAACAGTTTTATCTTTATTAATAAACTTAACATATTCACTAATACCACCTTCATAAAGAAAAGTCTGTCCAGTTGTATCCTCATCATCTCTATCATCACGAATAGTTATAGATAAACCTTTATTTAAAAAAGCCAATTCTCTTATTCTTGTCATTAAAGTATCATAATTATATATATCAGTATCAAATATATCACTATCTGGTTTAAATGTAACAGTTGTACCTGTTCGATTTTCTTCACAAGTACCAATCTCTGTAAGTTTTTGTGCAACTTTACCACCATTTTCAAATTTAACTTCATATATTTTTCCATCTTTGTAAACAGTTACAACTACCCATTTACTTAAAGCATTTACAACACTTGCCCCTACTCCATGAAGTCCACCAGATACTTTATATCCTCCACCACCAAATTTTCCACCAGCATGCAAAACAGTATAAACTGTTTCAACCGTAGAAATACCAGTTTTAGGATGAATACCAACGGGAATACCACGACCATTATCTTTAACAGTTATTGAATTATCTTTATTAATAATTACTTCAATATGATTACAATATCCTGCTAAAGCCTCATCAATCGCATTATCTACAATTTCCCATACTAAATGATGAAGACCTTTTACATCCGTTGTACCAATATACATACCAGGTCTTTTTCTAACAGCTTCCAAACCTTCCAAAACTTGAATATCCGAAGCATCATAATGTTGTTGTTCACTATTCATTTGCATCTACCTCCATTATCTTTATAATTTTTCCATCTTCTATTTCAAACAACTTAGAATTTTTCTTAATATCATCATCGATATTCTTTAAATCCGTTGTCGTAATAATAGCTTGAATATCTTGATTAATGTATTTCAGTAATCGATTCTTTTTCTCATCATCTAATTCACTAAAAACATCATCTAACAATAAAATCGGCGTATCATTAGTATACTTTTCTAAAATTTCAACTTCAGCTAATTTAATAGACAATATAGCAATCCTTTGTTGACCTTGAGAACCATAAAATTTTAAATTTAAATCACCTAAATAAAATTCAATATCATCTTTATGAGGGCCAATAATTGAACTACCAATTCTCACCTCAGAATCAAAAGAATTAATTAATTTTTCATTTAAAACATCATATAAAAAATCATCACTTAAATCCTCAAAATTACTAATATTAATACTATTTTTATAATCAATTCTAAAACCATTCATACCAGTTAAATCATAAAAAATAGTATCAACAATTTTATTCAATTCTAAAATAAAATTATCACGCATTCGATATATTTTAATAGCGTTATTAATAAAATAATCATTAATAACTGATAAATATTGTTTATCATAATTAATATTCATACTTATTTTTTTTAAATAATCATTTCGCATTTTATGAATTTTTCTAAAATTATTTAAAATATTTAAATAATTAACATCATACTGACTTATTTCAGAATTAATATAACGCCTACGTATATTAGGAGACCCTTTAATAATATCCAAATCCTCAGGATAAAAAATAATTATATTCATCTTTGCAATATAATCACTAACTTTTTTATATATATTATCATCGACATATATATTTTTCTTATCCTTTTCTAAAGTTATTTCTAGTTTTGTATCAAAAATATCTTTATTTTTTAAAATACCAACTATCCTTAAAGATTTCGCATTATTTTTAATTAAAGTATTATCTATAAAAGAACGATGAGATTTTGTAAAACTTAAAAAATAAATACTTTCTAATAAATTAGTTTTTCCCTGTGCATTATTACCAAAAAAAATATTAATTCCAGAAGAAAAAAATAAATTAGCATCATCATAATTTCTAAAATTTTTTACACTTAGTTGCTTTAAAATCATTTAATACCTCTTTTTTATCATTTTTAAGCTCCATATTCATCATAAATTAAAAAATAATACTCCTATACACACAAACTATTATAACACAAAAATGACCTAAAAAACAAAAAAATTAATATAATTGCTTATTTTTTTATATAAATAATAACCATATTAAAAAAACTATTGAATGCAATATCAATAGTTAAAATAAAATTATAAATTTTTTCTTTTTCGCAAGATTGATTCCAATCTTGTTGATCTTAAAACTTGATTTTCAAAAGAAGCAAAAGAAACATTAACATCTAAAGTTCTTCCATTTTTGAAACATATTTGTGTTTTACCATTTTTTTGACCATAATCTTCTATATTATTTAAAGATATCCACGCACAATCAGCAATTCGTGGAGAATTAGTTGGAAAAAATATCATTTCCGATGTTTCCTCAATTATAATTGGTGATTTATAATTTACACCAATTAAATTCTTCGTACCTTCATGTCGACCACTTAAAGAACTACCAAAAAATTTACAACTATCATCAATTATTTTAATTGAACTTTTATTAATAACAAAAGTATTATCAGTTTCAATAATTTGACACTTACTAGAATTAATTGGAATAACCGCTAAAGTGTTCCTCGTAATTTCATAAGTTTCTAACAAAAATATCACCTCCTATAGATATTTTATAAAAAAATATCTCATTTCCCTTTTTTATAGCATAAAAAAAAGTCGAATTTGCTCAAATTTTGTCACAAAAAAAAGATTTTTGTAAAAAAAACGCAAAAATCTCTCATTTTAATAAGTTCTAATTGGCAATATCAATTCAATTAAATTATCATTTTCAACATCATTAATAATGATTGGTTTTACTTCATTATTAAATTTTAATTCAATTTCTTCGCAATCTAATGCCTTTAAAGCCTCCAACATATATCTTGAACTAAAAGCAATTTTAATATTATTATCGTTATTTTTAGTAGCATTAATTGTTTCTTCAACATTACCTATTTCAGGAATATTAGAATAAATTCTTATTTTATCTTCTAAACTCTCTAACTTAATCGTATTTTTATCATCTTCATTAGTTAATAAAGAAGCTCTATCCAAAGAATCATAAAAATCTTTTAAATTTACTTTTATTTTAAGCTCAAATTCATTAGGAATTAACATTGAAGTATCAGGATATGTTCCATTAATAAGACGTGACATAAAAATTATATTTTCAAATTTAAAAATTATTTTATTATTAAAGATATGTAATTGAATCTCTTCATCATCTTCATCAAATAATTTAACTAATTCATTTAAATTTCTAGTAGGTATTAAAATATTAACATTATCTTCTACATCTTTATCCAAATTAACAATTTTTTTAGATAATCTATAAGAATCAGTAGCTGTACATTCAAGTAAATTACCATTTATTTTTAAATTAATACCTGTTAAAACTGGTCTAGACTCTTGATTAGAAGTAGCAAACACAGTTTGATTTATAATTGTTTTGAACAATTTTTTACTTAAAATAATTGGATTTAAACTGTCCTCTAATTCTAAACTTGGAAAATCATTAACATTATTACAATTTAAATTAAACGAAGAATTATCAGTATATATATATAATTTAGAATCAACTAACTCCTCTATATTAATTATAGTATTAGGTAACTTTCTTATAATTTCATAAATAAATTTACCAGATACAACTATTTCACCATAACAACCAATTTCTTCAATTTCATTTTTACTAATAAAAGTTTTAATAGCGATTTCATTATCCGTACTCATCATATATAAACCATCATCAGTTAATTCAAATTTTATACAATTTAAAATAGGAATTAAATTTTTACTAGATATACCTTTAATAACATGATTTAAATGTTCCATAAGAATAGCTTTTTTAATTTTAAATTTCATAAACAAACATCTCCTTTAATTATTATTTTTTTTAAATATTATTGATATTATTAGTGTGCAAAATGTTCATAACTACACTTTTTTTAATAATAACAACAATTTTATAAAATAATTTTACTGTTCAAAACTATTTTATTTGACTTATTAACTTGTTGATTTCTATTTCAAAATCTTTTTTACTCTTCATTTCTTTTTTTATTTTATTAACTGAATGCATAACAGTTGTATGATTTTTTCCACCAAATTCAATTCCAATTTTAGGTAAAGATTCTTCCAATACGACTCTACAAATATACATCGCAATCTGTCTTGGAACAGCAATAGTAACTACCCTCTTCTTACTTTTTAAATCTTCAACTGTTATATTATAATTTTGGGCTACAATTTGTTGAACCTGTTCAATTTTATTTTTAGATATAACCGTCTTAGAAAAGAAATCCTTTAACGCTTCAACCGTTAAATCCAAAGTAATAACTTTTTCATTCATTGTTGCAGCATAAGCAGTTACCCTAGTTATCGCACCTTCCAATTTCCTTATATCGGAAGAACAATTACTAGCAATATATTCCTTTACATCTTCCGAAAACTCCTTCTGCATAAAATTTCCTTCGATTTTTTTATTAATAATCTGCATACGCAAATCAAAATCAGGAGGTAAAATATCAGCCGTTAGGCCCCAATTAAATCGTGTCTTTAAACGATCTTCCAATCTTTTTAAATCATCAGGCGATCTATCAGAAGAAATTATAATTTGTTTATTATTCGCATATAATTCATTAAAAGTATGAAAAAAAGCTTCTTGTGATTTATCAGCAACTTGCAAATACTGAATATCATCAATCATTAATACATCAATATCACGATACTTTTTCTTAAAGTTTTGAACATCATCTATGTTACTTCCTTCATTTCTTCGGTGCAAATCAACAAAATCGTTAATAAAATCATCACTAGTTATGTACAAAACTTTCTTTTTACTATTTTGAACAATATAATTTCCAATCGCATGCATTAAATGTGTCTTCCCTAGCCCACTATTTCCATACAAAAATAAAGGATTATACATTATTCCAGGTTTCTCAGCAACCGCAACTGCCGATAAACGTGCAAATTTATTAGATTTACCAACTATAAAATTATCAAAAGTATACTGTGGATTTAAATTAGATTCAAAATTTAATGCTGGTACCCCTACTTCATCAGTATCAATCTTAATATTTTCTGTAATTTCTTCTTCTAAATAATACTCAAATTGAAAATTAGAACCAGCAATTTCATTAAAAACTTCACAAATTAAATCATTATAATTTTCCTTTAAATATTTTTTATGAACATGAGTTGGGACTTTTACTTTAGCTACATTATTATCTAAAGAAAATAATTCAGTTTCCTCAAACCATGTTTCATAAACAATAGATGATAAATTTTCTTTTATTTTTTTTAAAGTTTCACTCCAAATATTTTTTAAATCCACAAATATACACCTCTACTCCCAACTTAATAACATATTTTAAACCATTTTAATGAAAAAATAAATACTTTTGAACCTAAAAAAATAAATAAAATAAAAAAATTTGAACAGCAAAAAAAAAATTAACTAAAAAAATTCCACTTTTGCACATCTTTTTAATAAAAAATTCACACAAAAAAAAGTTTTAAACACAAAAAAATATATTTTCACATCTTTTTGCACACAAAAAAAATAAAAAAATACAAAAAACGACAAAATTATAAACATATATGTTCAAAACTAATTAACATATATAAATGAATGTTAATAATTTATCAACATATTATGTTCAAAAATAAAATTTCAAAAAAAATCAACACAAAATAACAAATAATATTTGACAAATTCCAAATAAATATATATAATTGAAAAAGCAACGAAAAAAATTTAATATCAGGAGGTGTAGAAATGAAGAGAACTTACCAACCAAATAATAGAAAAAAAAGTAAAAAACAAGGATTTATGGCAAGAATGCAGACAAAAATAATCAATAGTCGCCGAAGAAAAGGTCGTAAAGTATTATCACATTAATATAACCACTAATTAATAGTGGTTTTTTACTATTGAAGGGTGATAAAAAGATGAAAAAAATCAACATAATAAAAAAAAATGAAGAATATCAAAGAATAATAAAAAATATAAAACCATATAAAACTAAAGAATTTCTAATCTTTTTAGAAAAAAAAACAACGAACCATTACCAATTTGGCTTTTCAATAAGTAAAAAAATTGGTAAAGCCGTCATTAGAAATAAAATAAAAAGACAATTAAAAAATATTCTTGATAAAAATAACTATGAAAATAACTTTAATTGTATTATAATAGTAAGGAAAGGAATTCTAGACTGCAATTATCAACAAATAGAAATCGCATTAAATAATTATCTAGATAAAATGAAAATAAAAAAGGAGAAGAAATGTGAAAAATAAAATAGTAAAATTAATATTATTAACGACTGTCGTTTTTAGTTTAACTGGTTGTACCAAATATTTAAAAAATGAATCTAAGCAAATTGTTAAAAATGAATTGACCGGTCAAAATTTAGCTTCAAATATATTATGTCAACCAGAAGCCGAGGAAACTATAGATACATATAAAAAAAATAACTACAATCTCGACGAATTACCAAAATGCCAAGAATTAAGTTTAACCAACACAAAATATGATGGTCTATGGACAACTATTTTTGTAAAGCCATTAGCCATAATAATAATAAAAATAGGGGAGCTAATCAAAAATTACGGGTTGGCAATTATACTATTAACAATAATTATTCGTTTAATATTGTATCCTATAACAAAAAAAGCTGCAATGCAGTCAGAAAATTTAAAAAAAGCTAAACCAGAATTAGACAAATTAGAAAAAAAATATAACAATAAAACATCTCAAGAAGATATGATGAAAAAAAGCCAAGAAATGTTAATTATATACAAAAAATATAATATCAATCCAATGACCGGTTGCTTGTTTTCATTAATTCAAATCCCTTTATTCTTTGCCTTCTTCGAAGCAATGAATAGATTACCAGCTATCTTTGAAGAAAATTTATTTGGATTACAATTAGGTACAAGTCCAATAATTGGAATAAAAAGTGGAAATTACTTTTATATTATTTTAATATTGTTAGTCGTTTTAGCAACATATTTCTCATTTAAATTAAATAGTGGTGCTTCAATGACACCTGAAGCCGAACAACAAATGAAAATGATGAGTAATATTTCTATAATATTAATAGGATTTGCTTCAATTTCAATGTCAGCCGGAATAGAACTATATTGGATTACAAACAGTACATTTACCATAATTCAAAATTTACTTGTTAAGAGGGTGAAAAAATGATTGAAAAAATAACATCTGAAGGAAAAAATATAGATGAAGCAATAAACAATATATTAACTCAAAATAATCTAACAAAAGACGATATAATAATTATAAATGAAGATGAAAAAAGTAGTCTATTTAAAGGAAAAAAAGCTATTATAACAATTATAAAAAAAGAAGATATAAAACAATATTTAAAACAATTCTTTAAACAATTAGATAATTATTTAAATGTTAATATAAAATGTGAAATACTAGAACGAGATAACATTTATGATATAACATTAACATCAGATAATAATGCCATTTTAATAGGAAAAGATGGAAAAAATCTTGAAGCAATCCAAGTTATTGTGAGAAATATTATTAACCAAAATACAAATAACTCAACAAAGATAAATATCGATGTATCAAATTACAAAACAAGTAAAATGGAAAAATTAGAAAAAGAAATAGAAAAAATAGCTAAAGAAGTTCAAAATACAAAGGTAGCAGTAAAATTAGATCCAATGAACTCTTATCAAAGAATGATTGTCCATACACATATAAGTAAATATGAAGATTTGATATCTGAGAGTATTGGTGAAGAACCAGAAAGATATATAGTTATAAAACCAAAAGAAGACTAAAAACTTCTTTTTTAGTTTACACAAAAAAATAA
>CANQIS010000055.1 GCA_947624115.1 uncultured Bacilli bacterium | reverse complement strand
AATACTGGTAAAATCTATTTAGATAATAGTAAAACTGGGTTATATGTTACTATTGATAGTGGTAAAACTTTTACATCCGCTGTTTTTAACTATAAAAACGATAATGTTAGCTATATTAGTATAGAAGAAAATCCATATTATGAAAGAAATCGTTTAAAAATTAAATGTTCAATTTATCAAATTAATTCTAATAAAGATGGTTATGAAAATAAAGAATTAATATTTATTAGTGATGATAGTGGGTTGACATGGAATTTAGAAAATTAATGAAATTAGGTGAGTAAATCTGAAAAAAAGAATAATTCTATTAATTACATTTATATTAATTATTATGTTTGGCATAATACTAATTCTAAATATTAAAGATTCTAAAATGAAAGTACAAAATGAAAAAAGATATGAACAAATAAAAAAAGATATAGATAGCGAATTAGAAAGATACATGTATGCTATAGCACCAAAGTGTTATCCAGATAATGGCACACCTATAATTACTCATCGTGATCTTGTCTATAATGCAGGTATGGATAAAGAAAAATTGTTAGATGTTGATAAAAAATCATATTGCAAAGTTTATGTTGATACAAATTGTGTAGAAATTGGCAAATGGAGTTGGGAAACCTATATTAGTTGTAAAGATTATACCGATAAAGGATATATTGATTGGGAAAAAGAATTACCCTCAAAAGAATAAGCAATATAATTGTAATTTTGTTATATACTTAGGTAGCATTTAGGTAGCAAAATTTAAAATAAATAAAATTGTTTTTTAATTTATTTTAATTAAAAAAGGTAAAAAACATTTATTTTTAAAGAAAAAATGCTGATAAGATACATAAGAAACTAAAATTTAATAGTCCTTACTTTTGAATGTACAACAGATGGTTGTCAATTACAAACAGAATTAAATGATTAAAACAAAGAAAATTATCACAGATGATTTTAAGTGCTAGTAACTTAAAAATTTATTATCTGTGACTTTTTCATATATATTACAAATTTGTAAGGATAGTGAAAATTCTTTAATGGTATAATAATGTTAGAATGTGGTGAGATTATGAGCAAAATATTAATAATTGAAGATGATCAAATTATTAGTAAAGAATTAGAAAAATTATTGACTAATAGTGGCTATCAAGTTTCTATTTTAAAAAATTTCCAAGATTCCTTAAACGAATTTTTAAAAATATCACCTGATTTAATATTATTAGATATTAATATTCCTTATATTAATGGTGAAGTATTACTTAAAAAATTAAGAAACTATTCTGATGTCCCCGTAATTATGGTAACAAGTATTAACTCACAAATTGATGAAGCCTTATCGATTTCTTATGGAGCAGATGATTATATAACTAAACCCTATAATCCTAATATTTTACTTTTAAGAATAAGTGCTGTTTTAAAAAGAATAAATAAAAATTCTAACCTTTTAAATTATAAAGATTTAAAAATAAATTTAAAAAAAGGTATTATTACTAAAGGAATAATAGAAATTTATTTAACTAAAAACGAAATGATTATTTTTAGCTATTTATTAAATAATCAAAATCGAATTGTAACAAGAGATGAATTAATGACTGACTTATGGAATAATAATGAATTTATTAATGATAATGCTTTAACTGTTAATATTAGTAGACTACGCAATAAACTAAATGAGATTGGTTATAAAAATATAATTGAAACAAGAAAAGGACAAGGTTACATATTATTATGAAATTAAAATATTATTTAAAAGATAAATTATTTGAAATAACTTGTTTTTTTATCAGTATTGTCATGATACTTTTAATCTTATTTGCTTTTAAAATCAACTATCAAGTTATTATTTCAATTATTAGTATCAGTATAATAACTTATTTATCATTATTATTGTTCGATTATTTCAAAAAAGAAAGATTTTATACTGATTTATTAGCCAATATAGAAACTTTAGATAAAAGCTATTTAGTTTTAGAAACTTTAAACAAACCTGAATTTTATGAAGGTGAATTACTCGTGTCTGCCGTATATGAAATTAATAAATCTATGAATGAAAATATAAATATGATTGAAACTCATTTGAAAGACTTTAAAGAATATATTGAAATGTGGATTCATGAAGTTAAAATTCCACTTGCTACTTTAACCTTAATTAGTAATAATCAACAATGTGATAAAAAAATAAAACGAGAATTAAAACGATTAGAAGATTGTGTTGAACAAGTTCTATACTATGCTAGAAGTGAAAATGCTGAAAAAGATTATTTAATAAAAGAAACTGATTTATCAAAAACTATTAAGAATATTGGGCTTAAAAATATGGATAATTTAATTGAAAATAAAATCAATTACATTGTTGAAAATATAAATATTAAAGTTTTAACAGATTCCAAATGGTTAGAATTTATTTTAGGTCAAATAATTAATAATAGTATTAAATATAAAAGAAAAATAAAGAATTCATATATAAAAATATCAGTAAAAGAAGATGATGATAAAACAACACTAATAGTAGAAGACAATGGTATTGGAATAAAAAAATCCGATTTAAAACAAGTTTTTGATAAATCATTTACAGGTGAAAATGGAAGAAATGTAAATAAATCTACTGGAATGGGATTATATATTGCTAAAAATATGTGTGAAAAACTAGGACATAAAATAGAGATTGAATCTGTTTATAATGAATATACTAAAGTTTATATAACTTTTGCTAAAAACAAATACTACGATGTTTTAAAATAGAGTTACAAAATTGTAATGTTCTGTAATATTAAACGAACGACAAAATAGTTTTTTTGGATTATTATTGTTTATGAAAGGAGAAAAAAATTATGGAAAATATTTTAAAAGTTGACAAAATTGAAAAATACTATGGTAGTCGTTCATCTTTAACAAAAGCGATCGATAATTTATCATTTGAAGTAGAAAAAGGTGAATTTATATGCTTAATGGGAGCATCTGGTTCAGGCAAAACAACGCTTTTAAATTGTATATCAACAATTGATAAAGTAACGAGTGGCCATATCTTTGTTGGAGGGCTTGATATTACGAAATTAAAAGGAAATGAACTTAATAAATTTAGAAGAGAAGAATTAGGATTTATCTTCCAAGATTTTAATTTATTAGATACTTTAACTGCTTATGAAAATATTGCTCTTGCTTTATCTATTCAGAATGTTAGTTCATCTTCAATAGAACAAAAGATAAAGAAAGTTGCCGAAGAATTAGATATAACAGATGTTTTAAATAAGTATCCATATCAAATGAGTGGAGGACAAAAACAAAGAGTCGCTTCTGCACGAGCTATTGTTACAGAACCTAAACTGATTTTAGCTGATGAGCCAACAGGAGCATTAGATTCCAAATCCGCTAAAATGTTACTAGAAAAATTTAACTATTTAGATGGACTTGGTGCCACTATTCTTATGGTTACACACGATGCTTTCACAGCTAGTTATGCAAGAAGAGTAATCTTTATCAAAGATGGTAAAATTTTTAAAGAGATTCACAAAGGAAATGATAGTCGAAAAAGTTTTTTTGATAAAATTATTGATGTTGTAACTTTACTTGGTGGCGATTTAAATGATGCTTTGTAAGTTATCGTTAAAAAACATCAAGAAAAGTATTAAAGACTATGCCATCTACTTTTTTACACTTATCCTTGGTGTAGCAATATTCTATGTTTTTAATGCCTTAGATAGTCAAACCGTTATGATGAACGTTTCATCATCGACAGCAGAAATAATTGAACTTATGATGACGATGTTATCTGGGGTTAGTGTATTTGTATCATTTATATTAGGATTTCTTATTATATATGCCTCAAGGTTTTTAATAAAACGAAGAAATAAAGAGTTTGGCATTTACTTAACTTTAGGTATGAGTAGGCGAAAAATATCTTTAATATTATTCTTTGAAACATTATTTATTGGTATTATTTCACTCTTAGTGGGATTAGTATTTGGAGTATTACTATCGCAGGTTATGAGTTTAGTAGTTGCCAACATGTTTGAAGCAAATCTCACAAAATTTACATTTGTATTTTCATCATCTGCGTGTATTAAAACTATTATTTATTTTAGTATTATGTATTTACTTGTCATGATTTTTAATACATATAGTGTAAGTAAATGCAAGTTGATTGATTTATTAAATGGTGCAAAGAAAGTCGAAAAAATTAAACTAAAAAACCCTTATTTATGTATTATTATTTTTATCATTTCTTGTTTCGTTTTAGGAAAAGCATACCATATGGTAACAGCAGAATTTTTAACTTTACAAGAAATTACTGATGCATTAAAACCAATTATCATGGGTGCAGTCTCAACATTCTTTATCTTTTGGTCTTTGTCAGGGCTAATTTTAAGAATAGCAATGAGTATCAAAAAATTCTATTACAAGGGATTAAATAGTTTCACATTAAGACAATTTTCAAGTAAGATTAACACGACCGTCTTTTCAACAACGATTATTTGTTTAATGTTATTTATAACAATTTGCTTATTATCAGCTTGTCTTACTATGAAAAACTCTATGAATGCGAATATTAAAGAACTGGCTCCAGTAGATGCCATGTTCACAGTTAATATGAATATGGATAAATATTATGATAAATATAGAAATTATGGATATAATGATTCACAAATAAAAAACTCTCACTATACAGCCAAAGAAATGTTTGAATTATTTGACTTTGATATAACTTCTTATTTTAAAGACTATATCGAAGTAAATACTTATGCAACAGAGAATTTAACATTGAACCATACATTAGGCTCAAGGCTAGATAGTATTAGAACTAACTTTCCGTTTTTAGCGTATGATACCATGGAATCTATTATGAAAATTAGTGATTATAATAAAGTAGCAAAATTTTATGGAATAAACGAATATTCTTTAAATAATGATGAATATATAATTGTTGCTGATTTTAAATCAATGGTTAACATTAGAAATATTGCTCTTGAAAATGGTGAAGTAATAGAGATTTTTGGATATACTTTAAAACCTAAATATGAAGTCTGTCAGACTGGATTTTTAGAAATGTCTAGTCAACATATTAATACCGGTATAATATTAGTACCAGATAATATTGTCGACGAAGAATATTTAGTACAAAATCATTTGATAGGTAACTATAAAACAACAGATAGAGAAGAAATAATAGCAATAGAAAATAATATTAATGAGTTAGATAAAAATCCAAAAGCGAGTATTTATTTACTTCCAAGTGGTTCAACTAAACTAGCAATTTCTGAAGCAACCACAGGATTATCTGCAATGGTTACCTTTATTGGTCTTTATTTAGGAGTAATATTCTTAATTAGTAGTGCAGCAATTCTAGGCTTAAAAGAATTATCCGAAAGTAGTGATAACAAAGAAAGATTTAAAATGTTAAGAAAGATTGGTACAGATGAGAAGATGATTAATAAAGCATTATTTAGACAAATAGCTATATTCTTTATGCTACCTTTAATACTTGCCTTAATTCATTCTATCTTTGGTATCATGTTTGCTGTTAAAATACTAGAAGTGTTTGGTAATGAACAATTATTGCCATCAATCATTACAACGGCTATATTTATTGTTATTATCTATGGTGGTTATTTTCTAATAACTTACAATTGTAGTAAAAATATTATAAAAGAAAAATATTAAAAATCATTCAATAAAAATATTGATGATTTTTTTCTAACTAAAAATATATTAAATTATTAAAAAATATGATACAATAGACTAACAAAAAGAAAGGAGTAAAACTATGAATAAACAAGAAAAATTACAATTAAACTATCTTTTAAACCAATTAGATACAATTGATTATTTACCAATTGTTGAACTATTAAATATTATTGTATCATATCATAATTCTAGTAAAAATATTCCTAACTATAAATTGTATAAAGACTTTAAACTATTTAAACAAGTTAATTTACCACCTAAATTAGTTCAAAAATATACTACCATTAATAAGAAAAAAATATTTTCTTTAACCTTCAAAAAAGAAATTATGGAATTTTCTAAAACAATTATCGAACATTTTGATGAAAAAAATCTCATTAATTTTTATAATAATATAAATGAATTAAAAATAAAAAATAAAAGTTTTCATTTAAAAAATATTATCTTTAATACAGGCACTGTAGCAGCATATAAAACTAAGCAAAACTTAATTGAAATTGAAGACAATAATTATCTTTGTTCTATTTATCACGAATTATTCCACATGGCTAGTTCAATTTTTATAAATAATATTTACTATTCCGGTTTTCGACAAACATCATTTAAAATAGGTAATCAAAATTTAGGATCAGGTTTAAATGAAGGCTACACTCAACTTTTAACCGAACGCTATTTTAAATATATAAAAGGTGTAAGTGGTTTTTATTACTATAATGTTCAAATTGCTGATAAAATAGAAAAAATTGTTGGTCAAACAAAAATGGAAAACTTATATATG
Organism: uncultured Bacilli bacterium; assembly: GCA_947624115.1. Taxonomy (GTDB): domain Bacteria; phylum Bacillota_I; class Bacilli_A; order RF39; family UBA660; genus CAJLIR01. Next base: position 5,284 of record CANQIS010000055.1, on the reverse strand, counting down.
AATGCTAATTTACCTGGCTTAATAAATGAACTGAAAAAATATATCGAAGAAAATGAAATAATTAAATTTATTCATGATTTTGATTTTCTACATGACGTTATTTATCACCCAAATCAATTAATATTAGAAAAATTTACAATTAAGAAAAAGTTAACTAATATATGTGAATTTTTATTAAAAACCTATTCAATAAAATTATGTCAAGAACTATTATCAGGATCAATTAATGAAGGGGAATTTAAAACTAAACTAACAAATTTTGTTTCATCATTAGTCATAAACTTTAAATTAAATAATTATAACTACAATTTCTTAACCAATGATGTTATGAAAAATTGTTTAAATAAAATATTAACTTCAGAAGCAAAAACTAAAATGAAATATGTCAAGTATAATTAAGACATTTTTAAAAAACTATTTAAAAAAGGCTATTCTATTGTTTTAAATTATATTGAAAAACATAACATATTAATTTTCATATTTTTGTTGAATTTTCTAGATAATTATCTAAGTCAAAAGTTATTTCAATCATACCACTATAACTATTATCATCATAACTATAATCGGTATAAAAAGTTAAAAATATAATAAATTTATTTTTTAAATATCTAGTTATTTTAATATCCATTTGCGGTTCTACGCCATTAAGACCATTTACATTTAACCAAGTTTCACCATTCCAAATATATTTATTAAAATCAACTATTTCACTATTTGGAAATTTTAATAATTCTTCTAGTCTACAATTAAGTTCAAACGAAAAATTATATTCGTCATTATTAATTTTACCATCAATATCAAAACCTAAAGTTTTAAATGATTCACATGATATTTTTTTACCATTTTCAAATTTACATTGTTCTTGAGTTATTAAATAAATATTAACATTTTCATGATCAACTTGATCTAATTTAGCAATCTTAAACATCAAATCACTTCTAATATATAATTCTATCATAAAAATAGCAAAATTTATTAGATGTTTCAAACTTTAGGCTATTTTTTCTTTTATAAATTTTTGCAATTTCATTTGTTCAATATTTTCATATAATTTTGTTTCTTAAATAATCTAACAATTTCATGTATTTTTTACTATAGGTTTTAGCAAATTATATAAAAAAATTATTTAACATACTTTTATTAAACTAAAAATAGATAAGTACAACTTACTGTAAAATTCACGTAAACCAATATAAAATTTCGATAAATTCTAAATATTTATGTTATCATAAATATGAGGTGTTATCATGAAATTAGATAAAATTAAAATTATTATTATCACATTATTTGTTTTAGTAAGCAGCTATATTGGACTTAAATCATTTTACTTATCTTATTACGATATAAAAAGTATCGATAATTTCCAAACTATTAGTGACCAACTAAAAAATTTTGATACAATTACTTTAACAAATAATCCCTTAAATGAGGAAGAATATTTAACTTTTCAAAATATGAAAATTAAAAATGACTTTAAAAACTTTATACAAATTAATGATAATATTACTAATGATACTCTTAAACTATCACTACGTAGTGATGATTTATCATCGAGTATAACTACAGATAGTTTTATGATGGGAAAAGGTGAAACCTACATAAAATATCTAAAGAGCAATCCTTTATTATTTAGTAATGACTATGAAAATAGTAAAAAATTTATTAATACGAATTTAACCAAGTTTTTAGACAAAAATAATATTAAAAATGACTATGATTTATTCAACTACCTAATAAATAAAGATAATTTTAACAATAATATCTTTACTAGTTTAACTGATATACAAGATAAATATGCTTTAGCGTATCTAACATCGATTATTATTCCTAAAATAGAAAAAATAACCTATCTTAAAGGTGATTATAATGGCTATCTATTTAAGATTAATCAAAATCTTTATGAAGTAAGTATTCAAACCGATAATGATACCAGATATATCTTTACCTTTATAGGTAGCAATTACTTTAATAAAAATAAGATAAAAGAATTAATACAAACTATTGTTATAAGTTAAAAAGGAGACATAAAAAATTGAAAGATTTAGAAAATAAAATTACTATTGTGACTGGTGGCACTAGAGGAATAGGTTTAGAAATTGTTAAAAGTTTTATTAAAAATAATGCTAAAGTCATTCTTTTTGGTTCCAAACAAGAAACCGTAAATAAAGCAATTGAAGACTTAAAAAAAGAAGGCAAAAGTGCTGATGGTTACTACCCAAATTTAAATAATTATGAAGAAATAGAACAAACTATTAAAGAAATACAAGAAAAATATGGACGCATTGATATTTTAATTAATAATGCTGGTTTATCTGCTAATAAAAAAATAGAAGATACTACTAGCGAAGAATTCCAAAATATAATGAATTTAAACGTTAACGCGATGTTCAATGTTACTAAAGCAGTAGTACCATATATGAAAAAACAACAAAGTGGCGTTATTTTAAATACTAGTTCTATGGTTAGTATTTATGGCCAACCATCTGGCGTAGGCTATCCAACTAGCAAATTTGCAGTTAATGGATTAACTCGTTCACTAGCACGTGAATTAGCCCCTTTTAATATTAGAGTAAATGCTATCGCACCAGGTATCATTAATACTGATATGGTCGCTAACCTTCCAAAAGAAATGATCGACCCCCTTATTAAAACAATCCCCTTAGGAAGAATAGGACAACCTAAAGATGTTGCTAATGCCTTTCTATTTTTAGCCAGTAATATGGCAAGTTATATAACTGGTGTTGTTCTTCAAGTTGATGGTTGTGCTAGAAATTAAAACTAAATAAATTATAAATATTATAATATAATTTAAAAATATGCATAAAATAAACTATTAAAGTAGGTGTTAATATGTTTGATATCATTATTATAGGTGCAGGACCCGCAGGGCTTACCAGTGCACTTTACGCTCTTAGAGCCAATAAAAAAATACTAATATTAGAAGCCAAAGCTTATGGTGGTCAAATTATCAATGCTAATAAAATCGAAAATTATCCAGGCATACAAGAAATATCAGGCTTTGATTTTGCCACAAATCTTTATAATCAAGTAAAAAAACTAGGTGGAGAAATTAGATATGAGCCAGTTATTAAAATCGAACAAGATAAGACAGTTATTACCAATAAAAATAAATATCATACTAAAGCTATTATCATCGCAACTGGTGTAGAAAATCGTAAATTAAATATTTCTAATGAACAAAAATATATTGGTAAAGGCATATCCTACTGTGCTACTTGTGATGGCAATTTTTATAAAGATAAAATCGTTGCCGTTTATGGTGGTGGTAATACTGCTCTAGAAGATGCTATCTATTTATCAGATATCGCTAAAACAGTTTATCTACTTCATAGGCGAGATCAATTTAGAGGTGAAAATAAATATATTGAAGAATTAAAACAAAAAAATAATGTTAAATTTATCTTAAACTCTACAATTATTGCTATTAATGGTAATTTAACAATTGATAGCATTACAATTAAAAATGATTTTGAAGAAAAAAATATTCCTATTGATGGTCTATTTATTGCTATTGGACAAATGCCAAATAACAGAATATTTACTAACGTAGTAGATTTAGATGAATTTGGCTATATAAAAACAACTAATGACGTTTACACTAAGACAAAAGGTATTTATGCAGTAGGTGATACAAGGGTAAAAATTTTGCGTCAACTAACAACAGCCGTTAGTGATGGGAGCCTAGCTGCAAGTGTAGCAATCAAAGAATTAGAAAACAATTAAAAAGGAGTAAAAATATGCAAGAAAATAAAAAAAATTCAACTAACTTAATTATTACGTTGCTTATTTTTATAATTATTTTATTGGTAGTTGTAATTATGGCAATTATATTCAAAAAAGAAGATTATAAACAAAATAATAATCAAAATAATAATTATTCAGATACAAATAATAATAATCAAAATAATAAAATCGAAGATAATAACAACTATATATCTAGACAAGAAGCAATTAATATTGCTTTGGAACATGCTAACTTAAACCAAAAAGATATATACGATTTAGATGTTGAATTAGATTACAAATATAATAAAAATGTTTATGAAATAGATTTTAATTATCAACAATATGAATATGAATATTATATTGATGCTATAACTGGTACAATAGTAAAATCATTTAAAGAAATTGATTAAATAACTTAAATATAAATCATAAAATTTATATTTAAGTTTTTTTGTTAAAAATTGGTATCAAATATAGCGAACAAAAGTTTGCAATAATTATAAACTTATTATATAATTATATAGAGGTGTCCAAAATATGAACAAAATATATATGTGTATAGATTTAAAAAGTTTTTATGCCTCCGTAGAATGCAAAGAAAGAGGATTAGATCCAATTACGACTAATTTAGTTGTAGCCGATGAATCACGTACTCAAAAAACAATTTGTTTAGCTGTCAGTCCATCATTAAAAAGCTATGGTATCCCAGGTCGTACTAGATTATTTGACGTTGTTCAAAAAGTAAAAGAAATCAATAACTATCGAAAAAAAATTAATCATAATAAACCTTTTACTGGCAAATCATATAATAACGAACAAATCAAATTAAATAATTCATTAGAATTAGATTATATAATCGCTACACCACGAATGAAACTATATATAGACTATAGTACTAAGATTTATAACGTTTATTTAAAATATTTAACTAAAGAAGATATCTATGTATACTCAATTGATGAAGTTTTTTGTGATATAACTAGCTATTTGAATTTATATAAAACCTCAGCTGAGCAATTAGCAACAAAAATTATTCAAGATGTCTACGATACTACTGGTATAACCGCAACTTGTGGCTTAGGGACTAATCTATATTTAGCTAAAATTGCTATGGATATTTTAGCTAAACATATTGAACCTAATAGTCAAAATGTTAGAATTGCGTACTTAGATGAGCTTTCCTATAGGAAACAATTATGGCACCATCAACCACTAACAGACTTTTGGCGTATAGGCCATGGTTATGCCAATAAATTACAAAAATATCATCTATATACTATGGGCGATATTGCAAGATGTTCAATTAATAATGAAGACTTACTTTATAAACTATTTGGTGTTAATGCCGAAATACTGATTGATCATGCTTGGGGCTATGAACCTTGCACTATAAACGATATTCAAAAACATAAACCAAAAACGAATAGCTTATCATCAGGTCAAGTCCTAAAACAACCTTATCAGGTTAAAAACATGAAAATAATTTAAGACATAGAATTATCCTATATTTTATAAAGGTTAATCTATGTTTTTTTAT
>CANQIS010000054.1 GCA_947624115.1 uncultured Bacilli bacterium | reverse complement strand
CCTTAATAGGTTGTATTTTATTATTACCAATTATGTTAATTGTAAAAATATCTTACATTTTAACAAATGATCATAATAAAATATTTTTCTCACAAGATAGAATAGGTAAAAATGGTAAGAATTTTAAACTTTATAAGTTTAGAACGATGGTACCAAATGCGGATAAGATTTTATTTGAAATGTTAGAAAAAGATGAAAAAATAGCAAATGAATATAAAATAAATAAGAAATTAAAAAATGATCCTAGAATTACAAAAATAGGTAAAATATTAAGAAAACTTTCTATAGATGAATTACCACAAGTAATTAATATATTAAAAGGTGAAATGTCTTTTATAGGTAATAGACCTTATTTACCTAGAGAAAAAGAAGATATGGGCTCATATTATAATAATATTATAAAAACAAGACCAGGTTTAACTGGTTATTGGCAAGTATCTGGTAGAAGTAATGTTACCTTTGAAAAAAGATTACAATTAGAAAGTTACTATTCATTACATTATTCATTTCATTTAGATGTTAAAATATTTTTTAAAACTTTTAAAGTAGTTTTATTTGGTAAAGATGCTGAATAAAACTTTTTTATTTGAAATAAGTATAAATATTTCTAAAATTCAACATATAATATAAAAAAAGTTGAATTATTCAACTTTTTATGATATGATTTTATATGTAGAGGGAATAGTATGAAATTATTACTATTTGTACCTTAAAATAAGTTAGGAGAATGTGTTGTTAATATGAAAAATTGTGGTGAAAAATTAAGAGCTGCTAGAGAATTTTTAGGATTAACACAAGATCAAGTTGCATCTACATTAAATTTAACTAGAAATATAATTGTAAATATAGAAAATAATAAACGCTCTATTAAAGCTGATGAATTGTATAAATTTTCAAAGCTATATGGCATTACTATGGAAGAAATAGTTTCTGATGAAAAGAAAATCGATATTAATGATCAAGTATTTGCTAGGGGATTTAATAATTTATCAGAAAAAGATAAACAAGAAATTATAAATCTAATTAAGTTTAAAAATGATTATAAGGAATAGTTAATGATTGAGATTGCCAAAACAAAAGCAATTCTAGCAGCTGAACAAGTTTTAAAGAAAATAAAAGCCCAAAATGGTAATCTAATAAATTATTTTTTTACTAAAGATAAATGATTCTTTATGTCCAACTTGTATATGTTATGATAATAGTAATTAGTACTTAAAAGCACTACATAAAATAGATTATAAAAAAATTATTATTTATTGTAAATAATAATTGTTATAGTAATGATTACACAATATTGGAATTGAAAAAAATGCCAATTTTGTTTATTAAATAATCTGAATTGATATGATTGAAATAGGGGAGTTGTTAGTAATATAGCAATTCTTTTACAAATTCTTCTAAAAAAGATTTGTTACCAAGATACTATCAAACAATTTTAGTAAAATAAAAGAATTGTATTTTAACAATCCTTTATTTTATAATCAAAAATACTCAAAATATAAAAAATTATAGCTTTAATAATTCATCTAAAGTTTCTTGTGAAATATATGGTACTTGATTATACATTTCATTACCAAAATAAGTCTTTGGATAAGCTTTAGTACCAACTGGTAGAATAATTTCAATTAATGTAGGATGGGAATTATCATAAGAATTTAGTATTTTTTCAAATTGTTCTAGGCTATCAACTCTATATGATGCTATGCCATAAGCCTTAGCAATAGCTGAGAAATCTGGTGCTGAATAACCGCCTTCATGACATGCACCATAAAATTTATTATTGAAAAAATCACATTGTTGTTGATGAATTAAACCTAATGAATTATTATTAAATACACAAATAGTTATTGGCAAATCTTCATTCTTTAAAAGCTGTAATTCTTGTATATTCATTTGCATTCCACCATCGCCAGTTATAACAAATGTGTTAGTTTTATTATTAACTATACAACTTCCAATAGAAGCTGGTAAAGAAAAACCCATAGCACCAAATCCACCAGAAAAAATTATTTTTTGATTATTTTTTATTTTAATAGAATGAGCAGCCCAAATTTGATTTTGTCCAACATCCGCAACAACAATACTATTTTCTTTTAAAAATTTATTAACTATATTAACATATTTGTTTGGAAGAAAATGTTTATTATCATTATCAATATTAATTAAATTAGTCTTAATAATCTTACAAATTTCATTCCATTCTTTTTTATACAAAACTGGTTTTATTATTAATTTTTGTAAAAGATAATCTATTAACATATTTACATCGACGTTATAGCAAATATCATTAGAATTAACATTTAATTTTAATTCTTCATTATCTACTTCCACTCTAATAATTTTAGCATTAGGATTAAATTTATCTTTTTTTAAACCAATAGTTCTGCCGTTTAAACGACATCCTAAAGATATAATTGTATCGGCTTTTTTACAACCAATTATATTTGCATATCTCATTCCATAAGCAGAGCCCATAAAACCATAATTATATGGATTAGAATCTTCCAAAAATGATTTTCCTAACATAGAATACAAAACAGGTATTTTTAATAAATCTACTAATTTTCTAACTTTGTGTATTGACTCTAAAGTTTGACTAATACCATTTCCTAAAAAAAGAATTGGCCTAGAAGAATTTTCAATTGTCGATAATATTTCATCTGCAATTTTTTCATAATCTATTTTTATGAATTTCTCATCTGGTTTATAGTGTTTTAAATTTGAAATATTTATTTCTGACTTTTGAATATTCATTGGTAAATCAATTAAAACTGGTCCCTTTCTTCCGTCGTTCATAATGTAAATGGCTTTTTCAAATTCATATGCTATATCATCAACATTTGTAATTTGTACTGAATATTTTGTAATTGTCTTTGCAATGTTAACAATATCACATTCTTGAAAACCTTGTTGTCTAATAGTTTTTACGTTTGTATATTCATAAGTGTTTAGTTGTCCAGTAATAAATAAAACAGGAACACTATCATAATAGGCATCGGCAATGCCAGTTATTAAATTGGTAGCCCCTGGTCCTGAAGTGGAATATGCACATGCAATTCCACCTGAAGCTTTTGCATAACCAACTGCTTCAAGAGCTGCACCTTGTTCATTATAACAAACATGATTTTTCACATTTTTATTTTTTCCAATAGCATCAACAAAATATGCTATCATCGTACCTTGATATCCAAAAAAGTCTTTTATACCACATTCATTTAAAAAACTAACTATATAATCACTTGCTCGCATATAATCCTCCTAAAAATAATCATAGCCACCATTTATATCAATAACCGAACCATTAATATATTGATTATTTATAATTTCCATACACATACTAGCAACTTCATCAACAGTGCCAAATCTATGTAAAGCAATTTTTTTATTAATTTGGTTATAACTTTCTTCACTTCTATTTGTATGATATGGTGTTTTTATAAAACCAGGACAAATACAATTTACTGTGATATTTTTTTCACAAAAATATTTAACTAAACTATTAGATAAGGATATTACTCCTGACTTAGAAACATTATATACTAAAGATGTACTGTGTGGATACTTTCCCATAACTGAACTAATAAATATTATTCTTCCTTTACCAGAACAATCCATAAGTTCATTTAATTGTTGAACAATGTAAAAAGGGCAATTTAAATTAACATTCATTGCTTTTTCCCATGCTTCTTTTTTAATATTACCAAATAGACTTTTCTCTGTAATACCACAATTTAGAATTAATACTTGAATATGAGTAGTAATTTTTTTTACTTCATTACAAAAATTTATAACATTATCATAACAATCTAAACTTTCTTTTATACAAAATATTTTATCTTTATATTTAATGTTTTCTTTTAAAAAATTATCATAAGCAGTATCATCACTAGAATAATTAATAATTACATTATAATTTTTATTTAGTAATTCTTCAGCAATTTTTTTTCCTATTCCTTTTGTTGAACCTGTAACTATTGCAAAATTTTCTTTCATATCAATTCCTCCATTATTTTACTGACAAACATTGATTCTGAAACAAAGATTTTTTGATAATTATTATCAGATAATATAGTATTTAAAAAATCAGATAATTCATATCTTATACCATCTTCATCAAAATCAAAGGAATGTTTTCTTACCTTTTCATCATTATAAACTGTAAATACTTCAGTTTTCCACCATGGTTTTTCTACAATAACATATCCATTTGTACCGATAATTGTTATTTCATCATTTAAGTTCATATTTTGACTTACTTGGATTGATGCGATTGAATTTTTAAATTTAATATTAATTTTTTTATATATTAATTTATCTCTTTCAATAACATCAAAATTATCTATATTTATATATTCTATACCCATTAATTTTGAAGTTGCCATAAGTGGATATATTAAAGAATCATTAATACTATTTTGTTTTTTACTATATGTTATATCCATACTTTTAATTTTTCCTATAGTTCCAGCTTTAAGCATAGAAGAAAGTCTTGAAAAACCTGGACAATATATGGTTGTTACAGCTTCAAATATTACTAAGTTATTATTTTTAGCTAAATCATATAATTCTTGAATTTGAATTTTTGTTAGATTATTATTTCTTTCAAATATGACATGTTTTTTCTTTTCTAATGCTAATTTTATATAATAATATTGATTATAAATTGTTGAAATAAAGACCGCATTAACATTATTAATAAATTCATTATAATTTGTTGTATAACTTTCAAGCATATTGTCTTTAAAAATTTTAAAAGCGTTCTTTTCTTCTAAATCAAATGAACTAATAAATTCTAAACCACTGACATATTTACTTTCTTGAATAATATATTTTGATTTTTCTATATTTCCAACATATCCTATTTTTAATATCCCATAATTATCTTTTCTTAATTGTGTACTGGATACTCCCTTTGTTCTTTCAAGATATGTAACTTTACAATATTCATTTAAATAATCAAATTTTCCTAGCCAATCAGATCCTAAAACAAATTCATCGACATGATACTTTATAATATCATCAATTTTTTGACCGATATATTCCTCAACAATAATTTTATCTGCGAGACCAGTTTTTTTTACGTTTTCTATCCTTTCACTTAATGTTTGCTTAACATTCAATTTGCCTCTTGCTTTATCATATTCGTCAGATGTAACACCAACTATTAGGTAGTCGCCTCTTTCTTTTGCTCTTTTAATAATATTATAATGACCTGTATGAAATAAATCATATGTGCCATATGTAATTACTACTTTCATCGTTTTAAATATCTCCTTTATTTATTATATTTTTATAGTATTATTCATAATATTTATAATGAATTTTATATATTATTTAAGTTATTTATAATTTAAATTACTTATCTTTCTTTAATTTTTTTAATTAATTTTATAATTTTTTTTCTATTTAAAATAAGCAATATTAAAATTATCATTAACAATAAATACCTAATAAGTATTAAATTATATAGAAAAGTAATACCAATGGAAAATAAAATTATAAAACTAGAAATTACTATCATTTTTTTTATATCAAATATGCTTTCATTAAGATTATTATCTTTACATGCTTTTTTGTACATAATATAATGAAATATGGCTAATGCTATATAACTTAACAATGTAGTATAGGCAGCTGCTTTATAACCAAATATTCGCAAAAAAATAGAATTTAATACTAGATTAAGAACTGATGCTGAAATTGAACCTATTGTAATATAAATACTTTTTTCATAATACATTTCAATGATTATAAAAATTGAATACAGATAAATCATGTACACACTTGCAGATAAAATTGGAATTATGTATACTGCATCTAAATATTTATTGCCACCTAAAATATATACAGCTTCTGGTGCAAAAAACATAGGTAATAGTGTTATACTTGCAACAAAAACAAGTAGAAGGTTATTATATTTTTTAATATTACTATATTTTTTTTGTTCCATATTCTGATATACCCATGGTATAAAAGAAGCGTTTATACTATTAAATATAATTTGCATTACCATTGCAACATTGTAAGAAATACTGTAAAAAGCTGTTTCTGATGTGCCAATAATATTTCCAATCATTATTCGGTCAGAACTATGCAATAAAACCATGGAAATATAATGAGGTATTAATGGCAAATCAATCTTTAAGGCATATTTCCAATATTTTAAATTAATCAATTTTTTACTCTTTTTTAATAATAAACAAAAAGTTATTATAGCAAATATTAAAGATGTAAGCATAATTGAAATAACCCTAAATATGACTTTATGCTTTGCAATTTTAACTAACAATATTCCTAATAATGGATTAATAATAGAAATTAATATTGTTATAAGAGTAAGCAATTTGTAATCATATTCATATCTTTTTCTTACAGTCCACAAACCTATGATAACTAATGAAAAAACATTTATGCACATCAATATTACAAAAGGGTAGTCGATTCCTGTATAATTATACCAAATTTTAAATAAGCAACTAATTACTAAAAAAGTAATCACGCTTGAAATAAAGGATAAGCCAACCATAGATGTTGTATAACCATCTTTATCGTTACTAAATTTCACCATACCATTATTAAAAACTTGATAATTTAAATTTAATGTTGCAAATATAGAAACAATTTCTTGCCATGATAAGAATAATGATAATTGTCCATATTCATCGGTTGATAATAATCTTGTAAAAACAGGAATTGTAAAGAATGTAATTCCTTTTTGAAGAATGCTGCAAAACATAAACCAAATTGATGCTTTGACACTATTTGGAAGATTTTTATATTTACTAAACATAATATTTTCCTATTTCATATATACATTTACATCATGTTTTTTAATTCTTTGTTCTTCAGGAGGTGGTGTCATATAATCTCCAAAAGAATTTGTTAAAATGACATCATAATTTTTAAATATCATTGCATCAATTCCATCAAACTTGATTGTGCTATATTGCTGTAGATTCTTAGTTTCTTGTATTGCAGTGCTTAATGAAGACATTATAGAATTGCAAATAACTTTTTTTGTTTTAAGATTATTATTTTTTTTTGTATAAGAATCAAATTTTTCTATATATTTTATTTTGTTTTGTTTTTTTGAATATAAATTTCTCATTTTTTTTATTATATTTTTACTATTTTTAGCAAAAGGTGAAAAACCATGTATAATTGTAAACATAAATCTATATTTAAAAAGATATATAGTTTTTTTTAATATATTATCGGGTATATAATTAAATCTGAATATATCTAAAAAAACACCGTAATTTCTTTCTAAACCACCTTCAAAAACAATAGTTGAATCATCAACTATTTTAATATGAGTGTTGTAATAATCATTAGTATTAAAATATCCAACCACTCTATATTTAAAATTATTATTATTTAACTTTTCAAACAATTTATCATATTCTTCAGGCATTAAAATTATATCAATATCATCATCCCAAGGTATTATTCCACCATGTCTAATTGCTCCAATTAACGAACCACCAATTAAACTATATTTAATATCATTTTCCTGACAAAATTTATTAAATTCCGATAACATTTCTAGCATAATTTCCTTATGTTTTTCAGTAGAAATTTTTTTCATATTATCAAATCCCTTCTAACGAACATCCTTAAAATCTTTATTATTAATTAACCTTTCAGAAATTATTTCTAATCTTTTTGCAACATTTTGCCATGAATAATGTTCAAAATCAATTGATTTTAAAATTCGTTCATTATTATTGTGCTTTAAATTATACTTAATTTTTTCTTTTATTTCGTCTATATTATTTGGATCAAAAATTATATCATTATTTTCTAAAGTCATAATAGAAGTTATACCTGCATTTTTTGTAACTAATATATTACAACCACACATTAATGCATCAATAACAGATAATCCAAATGATTCCATTAATGAATTTAATACAAATAACTTAGATTTGCTTAATGCTCTATAAAGTTCTTCCTGTGATACTCTCCCATAAACTTTTATGCTTTCATTTTCTGTTATATCTACACCTTTTGGATACATATATCCATAAACTGCTAAATTACATAAATGATTTTCTTTATTTAGTAATGAAACAGCTTGTGCAACCTTATCATTTCCTTTTATTATCCTATTTGCCCCACATACTACTATATCGTTATTTACTTTGCTTTCATTTTCTTTTTTTATTTTAATATTATTAAATATTTCAATATCAATTCCATTAGTCAGAAAGTGTGTTTTATGTTTATATTCTGGTCTTTGTTCTAAAAACCAATCTTTATACCTTTCAGAAACAATTAAAATTACACTCACATGTTTAAGAATATAGTTTTCTAGTTTTATCGCTCTATTAGGATTTTTAGTTTTGTTTATAACAGTTTCATATCCAGAATATCCATGCATTAAATATATAGTTTTCTTTCTAAATAGGTGAGCTATTCTAAATAAATAGTTATTAATTCTATAGTTACTACTAAAAATAACTACTGAACTTTGTGGTAAATATTTAAAAAAACAAAATATACTATATATTCTTTTTTTTGATTTTGTATCAATGAAAGTATAATTAAAATATTTTTTTAAACTTTTGTTTACATTTGCAGGCCCATTATTTTGAGTTAAATCTCCACAAAATATAATTTTATTTTTTTTCATATGAATCACCACCAAATTAAATAATTTGTTCGAAAATAGTTCTATATGGAACTACTCCACCAAAAGAATAAATATACATTAAATAATATACAAATATAAAAATATAAAAAAGCAATGACATACTTTTATTATTTTTTAAATTAATATATTCATAATAATCTGACAACAAAATTGGTACAAAAATAGTGCAGTAAACAGCTATTCTTGCAAATAACCAATTTTTTAATTGAAATAACATAACAATATTACCAATAATTAATATATTGATTATAAAGTTGTCATTTTTATTTTTTTTTAGCAATGCATTTTTATTTTTCAGAATTATAAAAATTGTTATAAATAAATAAAATAATACTACCAAATAAGTACCAATACCAGGTGTAGAATTATAATCAATATACCCAGCATATTGTTCAAATAACATAATAATTTTAGGAAATATTATGTTATAAAACAATGATAAAACTATTGATATGCCATAAAATAATATAAAGTTGAATTGTTTATTTCTTAATATATATATAAATATATATAATAAAATACCAAACAACGAACTAGAATGAATAAAAAAAGTAATAATTGCTAATAAAATAGATTTTATATATTTTTTTTGTTCAAATAAAGAAAAACACCATAGTAAAATTGATAAAGACATCATTTGTCTAAAACCGTTAAATGATGATGTGTAAAATCCCAGACTAACAAATAACAAAATAGCAAGTCCAGGCTTTGATGAATGTTTTTTAAAAAAAGAATAAAAGCACAAAATAGTTATAGTTGAAAAAATAAAAATCAATTGCTGATAAGAAAAACCACATTTGTAAAAAAAATTGCATAAATATGAAAAACCAATTCCTGTTCTGTTGGTAGCCATAAGACTTAAGTCATATGAATGTTTGTATATGTTTTCATATAAAAAATAATCAGTTCCAATTCCATACCTTATTCCAGAATATACAATTAAAATTAATAGATTAATAAAGTCTAATATATTCCATTTTTTCTCTATTTTAAATGAAATAAGAAAAATTATAAAATAAAATATAATATATGGTACCATCAAATCTCATCCCAATCTTATTAAAGATAATCTATAATTTAAATATTTTTTTATTATCAGCATCATCATTTATGATTGCTGTTTCGATTTACGTCTGATATTTCCTAAAATTTTTAATGGTAAGAAACAATGCATTTTAATAAAAAATATTATTATTTTTCTTTGATTATCCAATTTATAAAAAACCTTTTTATTAGATAAAGTTTCTATTACTAATTTTTCTTTTAAATATTTTTTAAAATCTTTTCTTATTTTAAAAAAAGAATCATTGTTAGTAGGATTAAAGAATCCACTTATTGCCGTTGTAACTATTACGAAATACATTCTGTAATAAAACATATTCATCATTAAAAAATCATCTTGATTTATTTTTGATTTAATTTTTTCAAAACATTTTAATATTAAATACTGGTTTTCAAGATTAAAACTATTTGTAATAGAATCTTCATTATATCTGTAATGATAAAATTCATTTTCAATAAATACGACATTGTTGATATATTCATAAAGTCTAATATTAAATTCAATACCTTCGGCACCTTGCTTTAATTCTTCGTCATGAAATAAATTATTTTCTTTAATTTTCTTTAAATTTATTAATTTGGCTGTCACACTAGCATTATTAGCATTAAAATCTAATACATCTCTTTGTAAAATTTTACATTGTTTTTTATCATAAATCGTATTTACATCATATTTATATTTAAAATGACTTGTTTTATTTTTAAATTCTCTTACACTTCTGCAAACAACCATATCTACATTATATTTTTTAGCGGTATTATACATTATTTCACACATGTCATTGCTTAACCAATCATCTCCATCAACAAATGTAAAATATTCACCAGTAGCCATTTTAAAACCCGTATTTCTGGCTGAACACAATCCACCGTTTTCTTTATGTATTACAATAATTCGTTCATCTTTTTTTGCATAAAAATCACATAAATTACCATTTTCGATTTTTGGTGAACCATCATCAACCAATATTATTTGTATTGCTTTTAATGTTTGATTAATTAAACTATCAATACATTGTTTTAAATAGTGATTATCTACATTATAAATTGGAACAATGATACTTACATAAACGTTCTTCTTATTAAGAATTTTTGATTTATTTGACATATTTATTATCACCACCAAATCTTTAATTTATAAAAAAGCAATTATGAAATTAATTATTACTTTCTAATTCTTTTGTTCGTTTTATTGATTTAAAAATATACTTACAATTCATTACAATACCTGAAAAGAAATAATATATAAAGCAATAAATGACAACTAAATCTAAAAAATTTAAAACTGTGCCAAATAAAATTAGTAAAGGTAAAATACCTCCAATTCCAAAATCGGCTTCTATTCTAACAATTAATGAATTAGTTTGCGATGTGTTAGTTCGTTTATCATATTCGATTTGTAGTTTCCCATCATCAGCCAATGCTCTTTCAGATGCTTTATATTTTTGATAAATTAATCTCATTAATGTATCAGAACTTGATGCTAATGCACCTAATAGTACAATCCAAATACATTCTTTATCAATAATTAATCCACCATTTAGATAAACAGATATACCCATAACAGTGCATAAAAAAGCTACTAATATATAACTGCTTATTCCATCAGCAAACTCACCAAATGGTTGTTTTTTTACTGATCTAGCCAAATTCCCATCAGTAGCATCAAAGATTGCCCATACACTTACTAAAATAGCACCAATTATATTGCAAGAATGATTAGGAATTAAAAAGAAAATGCAAGCTAAAATTGCTATTAAAATAGAAGCATAGGAAATCGTATTTGCTGAAATTTTCAAGTTTGCTGCTAAACTTGCAGTTATAAATGATATAGGACGATAAAAATATCTTGTAGTAAGTGGATCTTTAATTCGTTTCCATTCTGGCATATTATCTTTAAAATACTTTGGTGTATATTTATTTTTTATCTTGCTCATTTGAATCCTCCAATTTAAAATACTTATTTTCTAATTTTAAAGTCTCTTTATTTATATCAAAGCCAAATTGAGATATTTCCATA
>CANQIS010000053.1 GCA_947624115.1 uncultured Bacilli bacterium | reverse complement strand
ATGGACGCAAATCAAATAAAAAGTTTAGAACATTGTACTGATAAAGCCGATGAAACAAATAATTGTGGTTTAGTAGATATTAATGGTACTACATATTATCAATATAGTTGGGATAAATCACAAATTAGAACATATTTAAATGGTGAATTTTTAACAGAGTTAGAACAAAAAATTGGAAAAAATATATTAAAATCTACAGATATATGTATAGATGGTTCAATAGGTGGAGATAGTAAAAGTTATTCTTATGGTGGTTATTTAAAAAGCGAAATAGAAAATTTAGGAGTAGACTGTCATAAAGGTTATGTAAGTGATAAAGTAAGATTAATAACGGTATCAGAATACGTTAATATAAGCCCTTATTATGAAGATATTACCTTACCTTATACAGGAAATTTAATATTAGATACCAAATATGACAATGTGAGTAGGATACCAAAACTTAATCTTATTACAAGAGTAACATCCACTGATTGGTTATCTTCTCCTGTGTGGTGGACAATGACGGCTTTTTCTGGACATTATGTCAAAGATATTAAAAGAGCCTACAGAATATATGGAGTAAGTATGGGTTCAGCATATGGTCAAGGTGATGGTGGAGAACAAGTCAGACCAGTAATCACTATTATTAAATGAAATACTAATATTAAAATATAATTAGTATTTTTTTGTAAATAATTTAATTTAAATCTTAGTTTATTTAATATAATAAATATTTATTAAAAACTCTTTTGAATTTTGTTTTATATGGTATAATATTAGAAAGGAGTTAAAAAAATGTTTAAGAAAGAAAAAAAAATTATAACTGAAGCCCCACTTAACTATTGGGAAGAAAAATCATATATGCTAGCAATTACACCAAACGAAGAAGATTTATTAACACCACTTTTAGATAATCTTTCATTAATTGAAGATGTTGAAGTTAAAGAACAGAGATTTTCAATTGAAGATGGAATAATCTATGTCGATTTAATATATCAAAACGAAGATTATACAGTTGGATTTTATGAAGGAAAATTTACTTTTTTGCCAAATTATATAAATAAAAATCTCTATTTTACAAATGAAGAAATTGATAAACTAAAAATAGCAAAAAAATCTCTAACAATTTTTATGGATTTTAATCAAGATGAAAAAGAGTCATTTCATCTCCAATTAAAAATAGCTGCTGCTACTGTTCCGAACCTAGTTGGCTTATTAGATGAAAGTGCTGAGAAAATTTTCCCACCTAATTGGGTAAAAATGGCGGCTAGTTCACATGTTACCCCAGGTCCTTCTGATTTATTTACTGTTCATGCTGTTTTTGATAAAAATGGTGAAATATGGTTACATACTCATGGACTTAATCGATGTGGAATTACTGAATTAGAAATAGTTCAATCCGACCAAGAAAACTATAGTAATCATTATAATTTAATTATAAATTATGCTAGTCTTTTGCTTGACAAAAAAGATTCTTTTAACCCAAGAAACAGTAGTGTTTTTATTGGAATTTTAACAGACAAAACACCATTAGTTGTAACCTGCAAATCATGGACCGAAGGAATAAATGAATATAAGAACTTAAAACTAGGAAATCTATCTGATAGAAAAGATGGACATAACGGTAAAACTAGTATAATATTTATTTATAAAAATAAAGAAGATCAACAAAATCAAAAAATTAGTAAAGTATCCGAGTATAATAATTTATGGGGTGATAATCCAATTATCTTTATTAGTACAGAAGAAACAAATAGAATGAAAGCAATGGCTAGAGAAAGATTTAATTTTGTTACTCAAGAATTTAATCAACCAGATACCAAAATTATTATCAAGATTGGGCTTCCTATTGATAATGATGGAAATTTTGAACATATTTGGTTTGAATTAACCGATTTAACAAAAGATAAATTTAAGGCTAAATTATTACAAGAACCTTACAATCTTAAAGATATTCATGAAGGGTATGAAAATTGGTATACAATAAATGATGTAACAGATTGGCTTATTTATAAGAAAGATTATACTATATCACCTAGTAAATCCTATGTTTTAATGAAATAAAGAGTAAATATATCTTTATTTTTTAGTATAATATATCATTAAGGAGTTAAATTAAAATGAATAAAAAGAAATTTTTAATTATTATATTTATTGACTTAATAATTATTATATTAATATTTTTAAATAATAAAAATATTAATTATAAAAAAAATCAATCAGAAAAGGAGAACAATATGGTTCAAGATAATAAAATTAATGTAATTATTAATGAAGTTAAGTATTCAATAACTTTAGAAAATAATAAAACGGCAACCGAATTTAAGAAAAAATTACCACTTACCATTACTATGAATGAATTAAATGGAAATGAAAAATATTATTATTTTGATGAAATATTTGATAGTTACCCAATAAAAATAGATACTATTTATGCTGGTGATCTTATGTTATATAATAACAATTGTCTTGTTCTATTTTATGAAACATTTAAAACCAATTATCAATATACGAGAATTGGTCGAATAGATAATATCGAAAATCTAAAAAACGACTTGGAAACAGGAAATATAAAAGTTACTTTCACAGATTAAATATCTAAAAAAATAATTTTATTTTTAATAAAAATACTTTGGATGTTTAAAAATGAAATCACTTTTACTAGTAATTGATTTACAAAATGCATTATAAATAAAATAAATTTTCTTATTAAAGATAAATAATATAATTTTTACTAAATTTATTAACTATAATGGTGCATAATAATGCTTTAGAAATTTTAAAAAGTAATATTGGTCAAGAGAGTGTTATTTAATTTAAAGACCAAAATTCAATATAAATTCAATGAAAGGTAAAAAATAATATGAATTTAGATAGTAAATTAATGATAACTAGAATATCTTTAGAAAAAGATAGAATAGAAAATTTTAATAAATATCCTTTTAATATAGAAATTATAAAAAATTTTCAAGAATTAAATTTTAAATCACCAGTAACTTTTTTTATTGGTGAAAATGGAGTAGGGAAATCAACTATTATCGAAGCGATTGCTGTCTCTTTAGATTTACCAGCAGAAGGCGGAACACAAAATTTTAAATATAATACAAAATATACAACATCAAATCTATCAGATTTTTTAAGAGTAGCCCGGCTAAATAGACCAAAAACGAAATTTTTTTTACGTGCAGAAAGCTTTTATAATTTTTCTACTGAAGTTTCAAGACTTGTCGAAGAAAATGGATTTGATAGTTTATATAATGCCTATGGTGGTAATTTACATGAATGTTCCCATGGTGAATCGTTTTTAAATTTAGTTAAAAATAGGTTTACTGATCATGGTTTATATATTTTAGATGAACCGGAAGCCGCTCTTTCGCCAGAAAGACAACTATCACTACTTTATTTAATAGATAAATTAGTTCATGAAGGTAGTCAATTTATAATTTCAACCCATTCGCCAATTTTAATTAGTTATAAAGACGGAGTTATTTTAGATTTAGATAATAATTTTAAGGAAATAAATTATAAAGATACCAAAATATTTTCATTATATAAAATGATTTTAGATGATCCAGAAGGTATGCAACATAAATTATTTAATGAATAATTATTATTAAAAAATAAAAATTATAAAAAAAGGTTTACAAATTAATAAATAGTATTATAATATACTTTGGATTTAAAAGATTTATTGGGAGGCATTTATGAAAAGTAGTAATTTTGACAAATATTTTAATCCTACAAATAATAATAAGTATAATTCTAAAATTCTTATAAATATTTTAGAAGATATTTATAAGAAAGACATAAAAACTATCGAATATGAAATAAAAAATCAAAATATTAATGTAGACAGTGTTGCAATTTCAAAATATTTAAATACTGTTTTCGAACAAGAAACCTCAAATAATAAAGCTCAAAATGTTCGTAATGAAAGGTATATATATAAACCATATACTTTAGAATACTTTAAAAAATATATTTCTATTGTCAAAGCAAAAACAATTATATTATTAAGTATTATAGAAAAAATTAACAATAAACAATTTAAGCAATTAAATAATTTACTAAATAATTTTGATATTCAAATCGATGAAGATGGTAATATGTCAAGAGAAGATATCATTAGATTAATAGTTCCAACTATAAATAATATTAATGACTTATATGATCAAGTAAACAAAGCAAACGATTTAAATAGTTATCTATTATTTAAATTGTCTAAAGAACTATTTATTAATAATGGTATATCACTAGAAGAATTATACCCAACTGTTGAATTGCAAATTCAAAATTCGGATAATAATCACATAGTTGGTAATATTCCATTATCAAAAAAACAATTTGAAAAAATTAAAAAATATAATCAAAATAATCAACAATTTTAAATCTAAAGTAGATTTGCCATCAATCTACTTTTTAAATTAAAAGAAAAAATTATATATTTAAAATAATTTTGTTAGACTTAGATAATTCTATTTTGAACAAAAATAATTAAATTTTATAACAATCATAAAATGTTAGAGAAAATCTAAACTTTTAATATTATTAATGACAAGTACCAAAAATTATGTTATAATACTAAAACATCTTGAATAATTAAATCAATAATCTTATTAGATGTAAGAACTAAAAAAATAACTTTTTAATCGTTACTTGAAATTTTTTAGTATAGCTAATTTTTATTATTTATGTAATTTTAAACTTGCATTATAATATAATCAATTAAGTATAATTACATAAAATTAATTCAAGATATATTTATTTTTTGTATTTGCTTTAAATAAAGTGAAAGGAATGAAATTTATTATGAAAAACAACGATTTAAACAATGAAAACTTAAAAAGTTTTAATGAAAAAATTCAGAAATTGCAACAAATTACTAATAAAAAGTTTAATATTCCACAATCAGAAATGCTATTATATGGAATTGATGAAAACTATTTTGAAACGGCAGAAGAATTACTGCTATATTGCAAACAAAAGAATTTATCTTTAACTAGTGCTTGTATTTTAGAATATTTAAGACATTTTAATGGCTATAGTGATGTTATAAAAAAGACTAAATTAAATGGTAATTTCAACTTATATATTGTTTTAGATGCTAAACATTATGATATAGATAATTATAAAAGAATTAATAATGGTTTTTCTTTTAAAAATATACATGTTAATGGTGAAGTCAAAGATATTTATGATGAATTTAAATATAGGGGCATTAATTTTGAAAATGATATATATAATAAAAAAATAAAAGAAAAGAAAAAGATGTTACAAAGATGGTAATTTTATTAAAGGAGTTTAATTATGAATAATAATCAAAAAGAAAAAGAAAATAATATATTAAAACAAGTTATTATTTCTATTAATAATCAAGATTATCAAACAGCCAAGTATTTTTTTAATCAATTGACTTATACTAATAATCCAAAAACTGTTTTTAAATTAAATTATCTAAAAGGATTTATAAAAGATATAGAGCAATATAATAATATTGATAAGACCATCATATCATATATTCATTTAGGCAATAAGTATCTTAAAAATGAAAAATACAAAGAAGCACTAAAAGTCTATAAAGAAGGACAAAGAAAAACTAATGATTCTTTATTTGACTATTACATAGGTAAATGTTTTATTGAAATGCAATTATATAATAATGCAATAAAAAATTTAAATGATTACAAAAATACTGGATATATGAAATTAAAAGAATGCTACTATTATTTATGTAAGAGTTATGAAATGCAAATTAAGCGTAAAACTCATAATAAAGTAGAACGAGAATATAAAAAACAAAACATAAAAAATTATAATATTTGTGATATTAATTATAATTTAATAGAACAGTTAGAAAATGGGATTTTATATCCTAAAATGGAATATGACAAGGAAATTATTACAAATGACAATAATGTTACAAATCTAATTGATTCAGGGCAAATTGCTACTATTATTGATCAATTTTCTTCATTTGATGACAATAAAAAAATAACTGTTTTAGCTATATTATATAAAAATAATTTGGCATTTATTGCTGATAAATTATTAAAAGAATATGAAGAACAATTAAAGCAAAATTGTAAAGATGAATTAAAAACACTAGTTAAAAATAAAAATTTATATATTAAACAAGCAAAAGTTTAAAAGTGGCAGAGTAATCTGTCTTTTTTCTATAGGGCAATATTATATAAAAACTATTGTCAAAAACTCCAACTAATAAAATATTCTCAAATTATCAACAAATATAATGTATTTAAAATTTAAATTGCGTATCTTTGTTTAAAAAGTTTCAAATCTATGATACAATACTAATGAAGAAATAGAAGGTGAACAACATGAAAAAAATACTTATATATGGCGATTCTAATGTTTGGGGTGACAATTTTATTACTGGTATGCGTATACCAGATAATAAGCAATGGGTAAATATTTTAAGAAACAAATTGAAAAAAAAATATACTATTTTACAAGAAGGATTACCAGGAAGATTGGCTGGTGATAATGAAACTATTAAAACCTATAAAAATGGTAAAAGTAATTTTATCTCGACATTTAGAACCACTGCCCCTATAGACATGATTATTATTGCTTTAGGAACCAATGATTTACAAACTAAATATGATAAAACCGCTAAAGATATTATTAATGACCTAGTATGGTATAAAGAAACAATTGAAAAAAGTTATAATGATCCAGAAGATCGAAAAAAATACTTCATTAATAATAAGCTACCTACCATCATTTATATTTTGCCAATTAATTTTGATTACAAAAAAAACGCTAATACTATATTTAATGAAAATAGTGAGAAAAAAAGGCAAGAAATTATAAAGTTTTTCGAAGAAAACAATTTTAATTTTGTAGTTTCTAGTGATATGCCGTTATTTGATGATGGAATTCACTTAAATTTTGAAGGGCATAAAAAACAGGCAGATATTATAGAAAGAGTAGTCAACGAATATGAATAGCAAATTGGAAATATTAAAACAATTAAAAAATGAAATACAAATTAAAATTGAAGGAGAAACAAATTTTCCAACTGACAATCCAACTATTGTTATTGCAAATCATAATTGCTTAAAAGATATTTTTTACTTGCCAACAGCTATTCCAACCGAAATAGTCAGCCTAATAAGTTCTCGACTTATATATAAACAGGATTTACAAAGGCAGAAAATCGTTAATAAATATTTATATAGTATGCCAATTGAAGCTCATGGTGGTAAAATATATTCCGATCTTTGTTTAGAATTTGCTACAAAACTATTAAATAATGGAATTAATTTAAATATTTTTCCAGAAGGAGCCTATATTAATGATACTGTTAACGTTTATAAAGGAAGAACTGGAGCTGCAAGAATTTTATACACTGCCAAAGATAATGGTATTCAAGCATATATTGTACCAATAGCAATCGAAGTCAAACAACAAGATAGCGATTTAGATAATTATAATTTATTAAAAAGCGATCAAGTTAATATAAAAATTTTAAAGCCAATTAATTATGACGAATATTATTATATATATAAAAATTGTGATGATCGAACTACTAAAAATGATACGTTTCATATTGTCATTGATAAAGGTATGCAATCAATTGCAAGTGCTTTAAATAGAAATTATGTAGATAGTTATATAGAATTATTTAATAAAGGTAATGTAATTTTTGCAAATGGTGAACAACTGGATGTCTCATCAGCTACTAAATCACAACATGTCAACAGATATTCTACTGAATTAAATAATCGTATTTTAAGTTTAAAGAAACAATTAAAATTACAAAAAAATATTTAAAACATTTAAAAAAAATGATAAAATAATAAAAATGTTTTTATTTATACAATTTATTAAGGAGAGAAAAAATGAAAAAAATTGAAACAACTGAAATATTGAACAAAGGCAATAAAACTTTAAAAGAGTTCAAACAATTTATTTCCAAAGGAAATGTTATTGATTTAGCTGTCGGTGTTATTATTGGATCCGCATTTGGCAAAATTGTTTCTTCAATAGTCGACGATATTTTAATGCCATTGATTGGTGTTATTATTGGTGGAATAGATTTTTCAAACTTAAGCATCAAAGTAGGTGATGCTACAGTAACATATGGAACATTTATTCAAAATGTTATTGACTTTTTAATTGTTGCTGCTTGTATTTTTGTTTTAATTAAAATAATTAGTAAATTTAATAAAAAAGAAGAAAAACTACCTGAAGAAAAACCAAAAGATGAAAAATTAATTCTATTAGAAGAAATTCGTGATTTATTAAAAGAACAAACAAAAACTGAAAATTCAACTAAAAAAACAGCTGACAACTCTAAAAAGAAAAAAGAAAAATAATTCTAATACAATCATTTAATCTTACACCATATTTTACATTAAGATTAAATGATTTTTTCTTGATATAATTTACATATCAATTAAATTATGATATTATTTTTTTAGGAAAGATGTGATTTTATGAATTTACCAAATTTATTAGAAGCTAAAAAAAGAAATAATCAAGAGGTATTAGTTAAAACTAATGCATATATTGTTGAAAATAATTTAAAAAATTTAGGTTTAAATAAAAAATATTATATTAAAACTTATGGTTGTCAAATGAACGAACACGATACTGAAAATATCAAAGCTATTTTAGAAGATATGCATTTTACTGAAAGCACAGATATGGAAAATGCCGATTTAATACTTTTAAATACATGTGCTATTAGAGAAAATGCTCATAATAAAGTTTTTGGCATGATCGGTCGAATAAAAAATTTAAAAGAAAAAAAGCCAAATATTATAGTTGGACTATGTGGTTGTATGGCCCAAGAAGAAGTTGTCGTAGAAGAAATTCTATCAAAACATAATTGGTTAGATATCGTATTTGGAACTCACAACATCTATAACTTACCAAATATTTTAAAAAAAGCTATGAATAATAAAAAAATCGAAGTCGAAGTACTAAGTTGTGAAGGAGATATTATTGAAAATATTCCAGTTAAAAGAGATAGTAAATATAAAGCTTGGGTTAATATAATGTATGGTTGTGATAAATTTTGTACTTACTGTATTGTACCATACACACGAGGCAAACAAAGAAGTAGACAACCAGAATACATCATTAATGAAGTAAAAGAATTAATAAAACAAGGCTATAAAGAAGTTACACTTTTAGGGCAAAATGTCAATGCTTATGGAAAAGACTTAAATATTGATTACAAAATGGAAAATTTACTTGAAGATGTTGCTAAAACAAACATCGAAAGAATTAGATTTGTAACTAGTCATCCTTGGGATTTTACTGATAACATGATTGCTATCATCAAAAAATATGATAATATTATGCCATATATTCATTTGCCATTACAATCTGGATCAAGTAAAATCCTAAAATTAATGGGTAGAAGATATACTAAAGAAACTTATTTAGAACTATATCGAAAAATTAAAGAAGCTTTACCATATAGTTCCATTACGACTGACATAATTGTTGGTTTTCCAAATGAAACAGAAGATGATTTTGAAGAAACGTTAGATGTTGTTAAACAATGCAAATTTGACTCAGCCTACACATTCATTTTTTCACCAAGAGTAGGTACTCCAGCTGCTAAAATGCAGGATAATATTTCATTAGAAGAAAAAAATGAACGTCTACAACGTTTAAATCAATTAATTAATCAATACTCTAAAGAAGCAAACGAAAAATATTTAGGTAAAATTGTACCTGTTTTAATTGAAGGATATAGTGAAAAAGACAATAATAAATTAATGGGATATACAGATACAATGAAATTAGTAAACATTACTGGTAATAAAGACCAAATTGGACAAATTGTTAATGTCAAAATTACTGAAATAAAAACATGGAGTATGGATGGTGAAATAGTAAATGAAACAGATTATGTTTCAATATAAATTAACTAAAAAAAGTCATTTTAAATGTCTAATTAAAAACCAATTAAAAACTATTACTATTTTTTTATTAATATTCACTTTTTTCTTTTACTCAATTAATTTAGAATTTTTTATCTATAATTTTCCTTATAATACTTTACCAGTATTAATTACTTATGTTATATATTTAGCTATTATTTTTACAATTATGATTTTAATTAGTTTACTATTTTCTTTTATAATGACAAAAATATTTGAGAAAAATAAAGCTTATAAAATCTATAAATATAAAATAGATAAAAATAATTTGCAAGAAACAACAAGTAATTTTCAATTAGATTTGACTAAAATTAATAAATTTAAAATCAAAAAAAATTATATAAAAATAATTTCTTTAAAATTAAAACAAAGAATTATTTTTGAAAAACAAAATTTTATTAATGATGAAGATTTTAAAAATTTAAAAGAATTTATTAAAAAGGAGTTTGTATGAAAAAAATACTAAAGGCTTTAATTATAACAATTATTTTATTACCAAATCCTGTTTTTGCCACATCTGGTTTTTTAAGAGCTACAACTATTAAAGAATGTGAAGGCACACTTTATGGTCAACATGGTAGTGATAATCATTGGCACATTGCAATTAAAAATGAAAATGGGAGTTATTCAGCAAAAGGTAACGCAATTTATAACGATCCTTGTCCTGTAGATAATAAATCAAATGATGAAAATAATAATGAAAACAATAGTGAAAATAACGAAATTATATCAAACGATTCTAAAAATAATGATTCAAGTTTAAAAGAAATCATTATTAATGATGAACAAATTGAAATTAAAGATACAATGGAATTTACAACCACTGAAGAAAACATCAATTTACAAATAAGCGCTAGTGACGATAATGCTAAAGTAGAATATAATGAAATTAATAAATTAGAATTAGGAAATAATATTGTCAATATTACAGTTACTGCTCAAGATAATACAACAAGTAAGTATGTTTTAATTATTGTAAGAAAAGAAGCATTAAATAGTGATACATCAATTGAAATAAAAATAGATGATCAACTAATTGAATTTAATGATTACCAAGCTTCAATTGAAGTAAAAAACAATGTAGAAAAACTAGATATTGAATATAAACTAGGTAGTGATAAATCTAAAGTAGAGATAAAAGATAACGAAAATTTTGTTACAGGTAAAAATGATGTAAAAATTATTGTAACTGCTGAAGATGGAACTACACAAGAATATATTATAACTGTTACTAAACTTGATTGGGTTAACAGTATTATTAAAATTATTTTAGGAAGTAGTATTGTTGTTGCAATCGTAGCATTTGTAAAAAAATTTATTAAATAGTAAATAAGAATAAAAATTACTACAACAAAGTAATTTTTTTTATATATTAGGAATTTTCTTCTAAAAAATGTTAATTAATTATTGACGAACATAATTTCGCGTGTTATTATGTTAATACATATTTGGTGGTGATAGTCTGAAAAACAATTGTTTTCATGACTATGTCTGCCTTGAACGAAGTGAAAGGAATGTGTGGTTAACATGATAATAAATAAGGCATATAAGTTTAGATTATATCCTAATTGTGAACAAAAAATATTAATAAATAAAACATTTGGTTGTACGAGATTTATATATAATTATTATTTAAATAAAAAACAAGAACTATATAAAAGTGAACATAAAAATCTAAATATTTATGATTGTATTAAAGATATAAAGAATTTGTATGATGAAAGACCATATTTAAAAGAAGTAGATAGTTGTAGCCTAAGATGTGCTTTATTTGATTTAGATAATGCTTATCAAAAATTTTTTAAAGAAAAAATAGGTTTTCCAAACTATAAGAA
>CANQIS010000052.1 GCA_947624115.1 uncultured Bacilli bacterium | reverse complement strand
TGTTTTGCATATCCTTTCACTGTTTCAACAATGTTTGGAATTAAATCCCATCTTTTTTTCAAATAAACATCCATTGTTGCAAATGCTTCTTTGACTTTATTATTTAATTGAACAAAACTGTTATATGTAACAAATATTGCAATTAAAATAATAACAACTATTGCTATAATTATGTATAGCCCCATTTCAATCGCCTCTCAAGTATAATTATAACAAATTTTTGTTTATTTTAATATACATTCTAATTAATTTTCTTAAAACTATCGTAATATCCTTTATATTAAATATATTTAATTTAGTTGATTTAATTAATCTTGAGAGTATAATTTTTCGAATATAAGTAAAATTATTACTACAGTGAAGTTTAAACTCACACATCTGCAAGTTTTTTTATTTAAAATTTAATGAAAATTTATACCTAAAATAATTTTTAAAACATATTTTAATAATAAACATAAGGCAAAAACAAGTGATATAAATAATAAATGATTAAAAGCAATAAAATCTAGCAAATTCGAGAAAAGTACATATGATTTTTTCTTATAAAATAAAGTTTTAAAAAAACGCATATACTTTGCATATAATTAAAATCATTTTCGCAAGTGTGAAATTATTTTTGTACAAAAAAAAAGAGAAAATTTCTTATAAAATAAGAGTTCTACTCTCCGTTTGGTGACACTTCATATCCTGTTTTTTATTTTGACATTGTATTTTTTGCAAAATCACAAGTTTTAGTTTTAAATATCTAATACAAAAATTGCAAAATTGGTACTAAGTTATTTTATACCGATGAAATCTTCATTTTTTAAATACAACTATAAAATTTATTTCATTTTTTCATTAATTAATTATAATTGTTTTCTTTTGTATTACAATAGTCATCATAATTTCCTAGATATTCTTTTATATTGTTGTTTTCAACATATAATATCTTTTTGGCAATCTTATTTATAAAATATCTATCGTGTGAAATTATTCCAGAAATTGATTTTTCTTCTTTAGTTATCAGCTTAAATAAAGTTGGCTTCCCACATCCATTGAGACCAATTAATCAAACTTTTTCACCACTCATAACTTCTAATTAAGTTCAATATAATCAAAATATTTATACACATCTTTTTATTTACATACTCTAATCATCTTTTTTTCTTTAAAGTTTTACGAATGCTATATATAATAATCTTAATATATAATCTTCAGTTTTTAATTCAAAACACTTTTTTAACTCATCATTTAAAGTTATTTGGACACCTTGAAATTGCATTTTCATAAGCCATAGCTACATATATCTTAATTCATAGCATTTCGTAAAAATAATATTAATTCATCACAACTCATCGATTTTTGTCTATTTGTTTTTATATTTTCCTTTAATGAAATAAGTCTTAAAATAACATTATCATCGTGTAGGCTATATTTCACTTTTAATTCATCATTATTCAAATCATCACGTGTTTCAGTTAATTGAATACTAAAATACTTACATTAACTTGTCAAATATACATAAGATTGTGGATAATAATCTATTCCAATATCTTCTAACTTTTTTGGTTGCTCATAAACAGTGACTTTTCCTAATTTATAGGCAAAAGCAATATCTTTATTTGCAAAATATTTCATATATTTAGTTTTTGAAATGCCAGAATATTGTTTTGTTTCATTCCATAATTTATTGGGAGTATTTGATATTACAGATTTTACTTCAACTTCTGCAATAATCATCTTTACTGGAGAGGTACTATATATAATAATTTTATCTATATTTCTTTTACATACATTTTTTCTATATTCATATAACTTAGTCTGATCAACAATTTTATTTGCGTATTCTGGTTTAATAGGTAATAGTATAGTACACATCTTATAACCTCCATCTATTATAATTAATTATATCACAAAAAATGCTAATCTAAATTTTCATTTTAAATATTTATAATCTTCTTCGATAAATTAGTATCGACTTTTACTATTGACATCGGAACATTTTTTATTAATTTATTTTCTATTAAACTATTATATGATATAGGTTCTTTTAATGTTCTATAATATTTAAAAAGTATTAATTTTGAATTAGGAGCAAAATTTGATTTAATTTCTTCCAACGAATAAACAGTCCTTTTTATTGCCATAGCATATAAATCCTCAGGAGTGGTAAATTTACTAAATACATTATCTACTATACCTATTGTAGTAATACTTCGTTTACTTTCACTAGCATAAAAAAGTAGAATATCGCCAGGTTTTATTTGTTGTGTTTGTGCTTTACAAATATATGCCTTTTTTATCGTATTAGAATAAGTATTAACACCTTGAAGATCTCCAAAAGAAAGTTGAGTTGATGTCTCCGATTTTGGAAATAATATTTCATGATATTGTTGTTGAATAGGCACGATAAAAGTATTTCTATTTGACCAATCAAAGTTTGGATAAGTATTATCATGCATGTTTTTTACAAGAACTAATTCTTTTTTCAAATGCCCATCCGCTTTTTCAGTCATTTGTGTAGTCTTTTGAATAAAACCATATTCTGAAAATAGTTTTATTAGTGCTTCTTGTTTTTCAAAAACAGTAACATATATCTCATCTACTTTATTTTTTAAAGCTTCATTAACGATGATTTTTATATAATTCTCACCGATTTTATTTCCCGTATTTGCCACCTTGAATGTTGTTACTTTTAACCGTATACCTCTTTTAAATGGTTCTTTGAATTTCGAATAATCTTCATTCTCATTTTCTACTTTTAACATTAGAAAAGAACCAATTTTATTATTTGGATACCGAGTAATATAAGCCTTATTACCTTCTCGAGATTTTCTCTTATACCAATTTTCAAATCCTTTGTAATCAGCTTTTAGTGAATCAAAAAAACTATCTTCTAACTCTACATTATATAAATATTCATGTTTTATAAATGACGGTGTTCTAATTTCTTTTTCTTCAAGAGACTTAAATAAATTGATTGCATCTTCAATGCCTAAAACTCTATCACTTATACTTATTTTTTGAGATTTATTTTTTAATTTATTATCATTAGTAATTAAATAACTAACACAATCTTTATAAACTGCATATAACAAATTGTTATCAATTAAGTCATTTGGTAACCTAGAACATCCAACAAGATTATTGAAATCATCTGTCGCTTTTGGAGGTCTTTCTATAGTTTCATAAATTTTAATCTTACTAAAGAATATATCTCTCTCATTTGAATCTTTAATATGTCTTATATCTTCTATAGTCATTGGATGAATTACTATTTTATATTTATTTGAGTCATAAAGTATTTTTGTAAGTTCTAATACTTTATCATCAATTATTGAATGATCTTCCCTGTATATCAACAAATTAGTATCTAGTAATATTTTTAGCATTAAAGTGCTCCTTTCAAGAATCTTTTAAATATTATATCACAATAGTCAGAAAAAAATATTTAATATACTTATAATAATTATAAAATTGAATATAACTTATCTAGTTGATTTAATCAATATTGAGAGTTTGATTTTTCAATTCTAAGTAAAGTGATCGCTCCATTGAAGTTTAAACTCACCTGCCTTATTAAAAAGTATGACTTTTTATTTATAAAACCAGTTCATAGTATTTGATATTATGAGCTTGTATGATTTACTCCACTGACGAATCTATTAGAACTTTTCTAACATAAATATATCTCATCTCTATTAGAATTGCTTTTTTTACTACAAAAAATCCTCAAGATAGATTAATAAATATGTCAAACTACTTAAAGCAAACAAAAATAGACTTAAAGTCAGAATATGATTTATATAGCAGAATTTTCATACTCACTAAATTTAGTTAAGGATAAAAATAGGGATAAAGAAAAAGATGATGGCTTATTACTTTAAGCCAACATTTTTATATTTTTGAAATTTTATTTTTAATATTTCTTGTTAATAAGTCTTCTAATGGCTTAAATTCAAGTGAATCATCTATTTTTTCTTGTAAATATTCTCCATCTTGCCAATATGATTTTAAACCGTATGCTTCAATATTGTAATATGATGCATCACTTGTAATTAGTCTATATTGGTCATCAATAATTTCAAGAGCAGTACAGTTTGACATTGATAGTCCAATTTGTTCACTAGTTTTTAATAATTCTTTAACATTTTCTAATCTTCCTGAAGCATCACAATGTGGAACAAATAATCCATCAATAAATCCCAAACATTTCATTCCAATTAAAGGTTGGTCATTTCCATATTTAATTTTTAATGAATCAGATGAACATTCCTTAAACCAACAATTTGCCCCAGCAGAAACGCCACACATAACTTTACCATTTTCCCAAGCCTGTTTTAAAAATTCATCAAAACATGTTTCTTTCCAAAGTTTAATCATATCAAGTGTATTTCCACCACCTCAAATATAATATCTGTCCAATCAATTAAACTTTTAACATATTATTTATCAGTTAATTTATCACTTTTTAAATCTTTACAAGAACAACCATACATTTTTCCATATATACCCACCATTACTTAAAAATATTATTCTTGTCTTTCTAATGGTTGTGAATGCGCTATTAATAAAAAATTTGGATGTTCTTTGCCTGTTAATCTTATAATTTCTTTATCTTGATTTGCTAATTCATAAGGAAATCTTGTCCCATCAGGACTTATACGTCCATTTTCTCCACCACCTATGGCTACAATTTTTTTACTCATAATTTTACTTCCTGTTTATTTGTTCATTAACAGCATCTGTTACAAAGTATGGATTGATTTAACAAAATTATTTATCTTAATTCGTGTTTTCATCATTATATAGTTTCTAAATTAATTTTGAAAATTTATCAATTATTTCGATTGAATAGTCTAGGAAACATGACGCAATTTGTGTATTGCTTTCAAGCTATTCTTTCATCATATCAGTATATTTCTCATAATACATTAATTACGATTTAATGAGAAATAACTTCGCAATTATCACTTTTACAAACAATTGTAGCATATAGTGGACATTGTCGACAACCAAATTGCTAAAAAATACCAAGATTTTCTTGGAATTTTTCATTACAAAACACATGCTTTCATCCAACTAAACAGGTATAAAAACCTCAAAAAATAAATATTATAGATCGGAAAAAAAATCAAGATTCAGTTATAAACTTTTGATAGAATTATTGTAAAAAGACATTTCCTCAATTATCTAGCACTAAAAAATAATTAAATATTTTAATCGCGAAAATAAAAGACACTAACAATATTATCTTTTAACTTTATAACATTATTTTTGAAAGATGGAAAAGCAGTTACTAACCTTTTTATAAGGACAGAACTACTCATCAATTTATTTTTTACTTTATTAGATATTTCCTCTGTACTATCTTTCAATAAATCATTAGTTAATGATCTAAAACTACAAATAACATTAAAAGACACTAATACATCAACACTAAAAATAACTAAAATTAAAATACAAGTCATAGTTAATACATTTGTAGGACAACTAGTAACTACTCTATAAATAAACGGTTGTCCTATTTTAATAATTAAAACACCAGCTAAACCAAATAGAATACTATTTTGTAGACAAATTCTACCATTTAAATTAAATTTATAATCAGAATAATCCCACCATCTTGCTTTAAACAACTTTTCTAAAATAAAACTAGTAAAATATTCCAAAATGCTACATATAAAAACGGCACTTATAAATAGCATTAAATAATCGTTGGAAAATCTTTTTAATAATTTTAACATAAGTAATGCTCCTATTCCATGAACAGGACAATATGGGCCTATTAAAAAACCACGATTAATAAATTTATGTTGTCTCCACAATTGATCAAGTACTTCCAATATCCAACCAATTACTGAATAACATATAAATGATAAAAATACCATTTTAATATCACTAAACATATCACACCTCTATTTATTCACAAATAATACATCTATTTTTTTCTTTGGAATTAACAATTTTATCCCTGGTACCACTTTTATTACAAATGTATTAGTATTATCATCGTACTGCTCACCATCTATACACCATTTTTTCCTATTAATACCATTAAATGTAATCTTCAAATTATCGGTTTTATGAAAATAAAAACCAGGCACTTTAGTTATATCATTTGTCTTTAAATAATATAAACTTTTAATAATATCTTTCTTGGTAGATAAATTACAAAATAACACTTCAAAGCGATCATCATCTAATTTTATATTCTTAAAAAAATTATTAATTCCAGCAATTCTATTAGCATTGGAAGCTAACATAAAAGAATATAATCCTCGATATATTTCTCCATCAATTTCATAAGTAATATCATATAATTTCGTTTTGTCATAAAAACTTTTCAAACCCTCAATTAAATATGCTAAATAACCATATTTCTTTTTGGAATCTCTAGATGTTTCATAAGGAATATCCATAAATTTGCCAAATCCAGCTACATATATAAATGGATTACCATTAATCGTACAAATATCGACATCTTTAACAACACCAGACAATAAAAGACGTAAATTTTGAATAGCATTCTTAGTATATCCAAACATAGACCCAATATCATTAGTAGTCCCAAGTGGAATATGGGCTAACAACAATTTAGTCTGACGTTTAAAATTACCAGCCATAACTTCATTAAAAGTTCCATCACCACCAACAGAAATAACTAAATCTGTATAATCAATATCTAACATGATTTTAGTTGCATGACCATGACACTTTGTAAAAAAAGTTGTAACTTCATACCCATTTTCTTCTAAAATCTGCTTATAATGTTTTAAAAAATTAGTCTTACTCTTTTTACCACTATTAGGATTATAAATAACAACACATTTTTTCATTATTACACCTTTTCTAGCTACCAATCTTTATTAACCAAATTAATTATATCACAAACACAATTTAAAATCATTAATTATTTTTTACAATATGGACAACTCTTCCTCTTCTTATACGAAAAATAACCACACTTATTACAAATTTTAAAATTATTCTTCATTTTTTTCTTAGTTAAATTTATAAACTTTACATTATCATATCTAAATAACTCCATAACAAATATAGATGGTTTATCAATTGGAACAATTAAATAATTTCGATTTTTAGTTCTTGTCAAAGCGACATAAAAAAGTCTTCGTTCTTCTTCATAAAAATATTTTTCTTTTTCCTTTAAAATAGCAATTTCATAATCATCAACTACTTTAGATGGAAAACCATGTATACCATCATAAGCATTTAATAAAATAGTATCATCATAAGTCATACCTTTTGAAGCATGAGCTGTTAAAAATGTTAAATTTGCACTATTTTTTAAACAAATTATTTTATTATTTTTTATAGTAAAATTTTTATTATCAATAATTTCTTTTATATCAAAATTATATCTTCCTAATAACAAAATACGACTATTTTTATTATCCATAATTATTTTTTCAATAATACTTAATACAATATCTGATTTACTTTGTTGATCATACAAATAAACAATAATTGGATCATTAATTTTTTTAGAAGATTTCAAGTTTTTCCTTATCTGTATTCTATTATTCATAATAAAACTACAGGCTATGTCAATTAATTCTTGACTATTACGATAAGTTTTAGAAATATATAATGTAGTACAATTTTTAATGATTTTGGGAAAATTAACAAATAAATTAACATTTGACCCAGCAAAACCAAAAATTGCTTGCCAATCATCACCAAAAGCGGTTATTTTAACTTTTTGGCGACTTAATATCTCAATAATCTTTAATCTATTACTAGAAATATCTTGAAATTCATCAATAAATACATAACTATATTTCAAAGGATTACTATTTTGAATTACATCAATAGAATTATTAATCATATCATTAAAATCAATTATATGATTATTAATATTATAATTAGTATAAAATCTATATGCCTCTGTTATTACATTTAAAAACAATATAATTCTAGTATCAGATACATATTTTACTTTTAAAGTATGTAAAAAATTAATATCCACATAATTTACCTTATAATTATTAATAAAACTACAACACAACTGTAAAAATTTATTATAATTAATATCCTCAATCTCATAACTGAAAAAATCTACATAACCTAGTTTAAATAATTCTTTATATAAAATAGCTAATATATCAGTATCCTTAAACAAATAAATATATTTTGAATTACAATTACTATATTTTAATTTTTTTCCCTTAGAATATACAATAATAAATTTTTGACCATCTTTATAAAAAACAAACTTAGAAATAATATTATTAAAATTAATTGGCTTATATTCAAACTTGATTCTTGCCAACTTTAAAAAATTTACAATTGCTACTTCCTCAACACTTCCAACAATTATATTATCTATATAAAATTTTTTTAAATTACTATTACATATGAATTGATAATAAAAAGTTAAAAAATTTAAATAATTAGAACTAAAATAAATATCTCTAGAAAAATAATTATTTAAAACAATCTCTAAATTATTTTGAATTTTAAAATTATCCTTATTCTTAATTATTTCCATACCTAATTTATGAAAAGTTTTAATGGCAATAGAAATATTTAAATTACCACATATTTGTTTTTTTATATCGTTAACAGATTCATTAGTAAATGATATTACTAAAATATCACTAGGAGAAACTTTTTTTACATCAATTAAATATTTAACTTTTGCACTTATTACTGTGGTTTTACCACAACCTGCCCCAGCAATAACAAGACAATTCTGACTATCATCTAAAATAACTTTTTTTTGTTCTTCATCAAATTCAATTTTTTGTTCAATCTTTAACTTATTAAAAAAATTATAATCTTCTTTCTTCATAAATAAAAACACCCAATATTATCATATAAAATAAATCGGTGTTTTCCTTTTTTTAGCAAAATATTTTTAATTTTTTGTTACAGCAGCTTTAATGCCATAATTTCCATCTAAATCAGGATAAGTAATTGGAATATTGATAAATAAATTACCACCATCTAAATTTACTGAAACACTACCAATTACACTTTTATCAACTAATTTAAACTCATAATCATTATAACTGATTGTATTTTCACTTGTATCATAACATAACTCTCTTGTAAAGCCCGTTGCAAAACTAATAGTATAACATTTATAATTAGTTGTATTAACATTTTGAGAAACCGATGTAGGAAAATTTAATTGACCTCTCAACAAATCACTATTTATCATATAGCTGATATTAGACTGTTTAACTACTAAATCTGATGCCACAACATTATTATTATATACATTTTTTAACATAATTATAATTTGAAATAAAAATAATACAACAATCATTGTTAAAGCAAATGCTACAATCACCTCTACAATTGTAAATCCGTTCTTTTTTTTCAAATTCAACACCCCTATTCAATAATATTTAAAGTAGCATATTCGCCATCTTTAAATTTTACAATAAGCCTATAAGTAGCATTTTCAACATTATTTAAATCATCAGTATTTGTTGTAGAAGGATGAATACTTTTAATAAATTTTTCAAAATTACTATCTTCGCCAGGTGATTTTAATTTTTGATAATCAACATCTTGAAAATTTACATTACTATATGTAAATAAAATACGTTCGATTTCATAAAAATTTACTATTTTTGAAAAATTAGTACATTGAAAGACTTGATAAACATTACCACTACTACCAGTACAGCTTGTATTTATTTCTACATAATGGTATGGATTTGTTTTATTTGCAATTGCAGTATCTAACTCTTTTTGTAAATTAATGTAAAATTGTTCAGTATTATCAGTATTCTTATCATTCCTAATAAAATTTTCTATATTATAAACTGCATACAGATTATCAGAACTATTATATTTAAATGTCCGATTAAAATTATTTATAATATTACTAAACTGTACATATAATGTAACTAGTATCGTTGAAACTAACGTTGTAACCACTAATGTTTCCACAAGCATAAAACCCTTTTTATTAAATTTCATAAAACTTTTTCTCCTTTAGAGTTGATATTCTCCAAAAAATATTATATAATATTTTTATGGTAAAAGCTAGCCATAAATGAAAAAAAGGGGAGAAAAATTTTATGTTAAAAATATACGATTATGCTAAAATGCCAGTAGTTGACGTTGTAAACGACATTTTAGTTGATGCTTCCAAACGTGGAGCAAGTGATATTCACTTTGATCCAATGGAAAGTCACATGAAAATAAGAATAAGGATCGATGGACAATTAATTGACTATTCTGATGTGCCAAACGAAATTAAAAAAAATTTAATAACTCGTATAAAAATTATATCTGGTATGAATATAACTGAATCGAGATTACCTCAAGATGGTGCAATTAAAGCCACACTAAAAGGCGTACCTCTTGATTTGCGTGTATCTTGTCTTCCAACCAATGAAGGAGAAAAAATAGTTATTCGTATTTTGGATTATAGTATGAGCTTAAACGGAATTGAAAGCTTAGGCTTCTCACAAAATAATTACCGCAAAGTACTTGAAATGGTTAGCGTCCCAAATGGTATTATATTAGTAACCGGTGCAACTGGTAGTGGTAAATCTACTACTGTTTATTCAATGTTGCAACGTCTAAATAAAGAAGATACAAACATCATTACCGTTGAAGACCCAATTGAAATGAATATTGAAGGAATTAACCAAGTACAAACAAATAGTGAAATCGGATTAACATTTGCCAGTGCTTTAAGATCTATTTTACGTCAAGACCCAAACGTTATAATGATAGGAGAAATTCGTGATACTGAAACAGCCCAAATTGCTATTAGAGCGTCTATCACAGGTCATATTGTATTATCAACACTCCACACAAACGATGCATTAACTACAATCGAACGTTTACTAGATATGGAAGTTCAAAGATATTTATTAGCCAGTGCTCTAATGGGAATAATTTCCCAAAAATTAGCACGTAGATTATGTCCACATTGTAAAAAATTAAGACCTGCTAATGATTATGAAAAACAATTATTTAAAAAAATCTTAAATAGAGATATACAAGAAATTTATACCAATGAAGGTTGCGACGAATGTACAAATGGATATCAAGGACGTATAGCTATTCATGAAGTATTATTACTTAATCAAGAAATAAGAGATGCTATTAGTTCTAATATCAGAAAAGAACAATTGCGTGAATTAGTTTATAAATCAGGAGTTACTACTCTATTACAAGACGGTCTAGAAAAAGTTTTAGAAGGATATACTACCTTAGAAGAAATATTGAAATTAGTAGAGTTAGAAGATGATACACTTGGTGTTTCATCAGAAATACTACAAGCTATGGGTAAAAACAATAATTCAAATAATAATGTTGAACAAAAAACAGATAATATTGAATCACTAAATTCTTCACTTAAAATTGACGATGTTAACCCAACAAATATTCAAAACACTCAGTCTCTAACTTCTAATAATAATTTAAATTTTGATTTAAAAATTGATGAAGTTCCAATAAACAATCAAAATAAAACATCTAATAATCAAAATTTTGACTTAAAAATTGATGAAGTAAATCCTACTAACACAACTAATTACAATTCATTGAATAATACATCTAATAATAGTACAATTAACTCCAAGCCATCAAATTCTTATAATTATAATCAACAAATGGACTATTTAGAAGATTTATTAAATCATTAAAAAAATTTTTTATCAAGTAATGTTAGTAACACCCAAGGAAAATAAAAAAATAACAAAACTTGTTTTGTTATCCGTCCCCTTTTGGGGACCTTTTATTTTGATATAATTTATTATATAATTATACTAGTGATATTAATGAAACATGTGAAATATAAAC
>CANQIS010000051.1 GCA_947624115.1 uncultured Bacilli bacterium | reverse complement strand
GGATTAACTCAAGGAAAAATAGAAATTGCCAAAAAATTATTAGATCAAAATTATGATATAAATGTTATAGCTAATATAACAGATTTAACAATCGATGAATTAAAAAAATTAAAATAGCTTAATTTCATCAATTTTCAAGCTAACAAAAGAATTATACTTTAATATTGGAATTCAAATTGTTTAATCCTTATGAAAAATATAAATAATAAATTAAAAAATGTTAATTATGCAAATTATAAGAAAAATAACAATAAAAATAATGATATAAGTAGTGACGATAAAAACTTTTTAAATTGCTGTTAATTTGTAAAAAATTAAATTATAATATAATGTCTATTAGATAAATATTCTATATAATATATAAAAGGTGGTATTATGAAAAATAAAAAAATTGTTATAATTGTTATATTAATAATGCTAATATTAGTATCAATAACAACATTATTAATATATAATCTTTTTTTTAAAGAAGAAATTATTAACCTTAAATTACAAACAGATGTCTATAGTCAAAAAACACTAATGGACTTTTCAAATGAAATAAATTGTACCATTCAAGATAATCAAGAAATTAATACTAATAAAGTTGGTACAACCCAAAATATTTTGCATTGTCGTGATGATGAAAATAAAAGAATTAAATATATTATTGATTTTAATATTGTTGATGAAGTAGCACCAAAAATAATATTGAAAGACTCTTATACAGTAACTGAAGGATATAACAAAAGCTTAACTGACGTTATTATATCTGTTGATAATTATGACAATATGCCAAAAAGAGAAATTATAGGAGAGTATGACTTTAATACTGTTGGCAATTATCCGTTAACATATAAAATAACTGATAGTAGTGGTAATACTACAACACAAGATTTTATGTTGTATGTAATAGAAAAAAAGGCTAATACTTCAAATTCAAACGATTCTTATATTTCATTTAATGAAGTAAAATCAGAGCATAAAAATTCTAATACCGAAATTGGTATTGATGTTTCAAAATGGCAAGAAGAAATTGATTTTGAAAAAGTAAAAAAAGCCGGTGCTGAGTTTGTCATTATAAGAATAGGACATCAAGATGGCTTTAATGGTGAATACATTCTTGATCCATATTTTAAACAAAATATCGAAAATGCAACTAAAAATAATTTAAAAGTAGGAATATATTTTTATTCTTATGCAAATAGCAAAGAAGAAGCAATAAATCAAGTTAACTGGATTACAAATAATTTAAAAAATTATCAAATTGATTTACCAATCGTTTATGATTGGGAGAGTTGGTCAAATTTTAATTCTACAAATCTTAGTCTTTATCAATTCAATGAAGTTGCCGATACTTTTTTAGAAGAAATAGAAAAAAAAGGCTATACACCAATGTTATATAGTAGTAAAAATTATCTAGAAAATATTTGGTATGAAAGCAAATATGATGTATGGTTAGCTCATTACACAAACAAGACAAATTATAATGGCAATTATTACATTTGGCAAATGTGTAGTGATGGTAAAATTGATGGTATTAACGGCTATGTTGATATTGATATACTATACAAAAAATAATTAAAAATATTAAAAAAATATTGAATAGTTTTATAATAATGTGATATAATATAAATGTCTAGAAGATAGGGATTAACCCATTTAAGAAAAACCTACTAAAATATTACGATTGGGAATCTAATTTATTGGTGGTGTTGAATATTTGTTTTATACAAAGATCCTAAAATCAATAATGTGATGCCCACCTGGGAGACTAGGTTTGATCGTTAAGGGGTCCTCTTCTGGACTTTTTTTGTATACATTATCAAAAATAAAAAAATTTGCTAATTATTCTTAAAACAAAAATTTACAAAAGATAATTTTAATTAAACAATGACAAAACACCTTAAAACTGTTATAATTATTATGGTGATATAATGCAACAATTCAATCGTTTAGAATTAATTATTGGTAATGAAAAATTATCAAAAATTAAAAATACTACCGTTTTAGTTATTGGTTTAGGTGGTGTTGGAAGCTATGCTTTAGAATCTTTAATTAGAAATGGTATTGAAAATATAATTATTGTTGACAATGACACAATCGATGTAACAAATTTGAATCGTCAGTTAATGAGTTTACATAGCAATCTCGGAATGTATAAAACTGATGTATGGGAACAAAGAATAAAAGACATAAATCCTAACTGTCATATTATAAAAATTAAAAAAAGAATAGATAAAAATAATATAAATGAACTTTTTTTTAAAAAAATTGATTATATTGTTGATGCTTGTGATACAATAGAAGTTAAGAAAGAATTGATAAGACAATCTAAACAAAAAAATATAAAAATAATATCTGCTATGGGTATGGGTAACAAAATGGATCCAACTCGAATCAAAATTATGGATATTAGAAAGACATCTTATGATGCGATTGCCAAAGTTCTTCGTAAAATGGTCTATGATGAAAAAATAAGTGGATCTATTATGGTAGTATGTAGTGATGAACCTAAAATAAAAGTAGAAAATAATAAAATAGGCTCTAACTGTTTAGTACCTTCTGTAGCCGGAATATTATGTGCTAGCTATGTTATTAATGATATAGTAGGTGATCTTTAATGAAAAGTGAATTGCTTAGAATTATTAAAAATTTAAATGGTAATGTTTTTACACTAGGTATTGTTGATAAAGAGTTAATAAAAGCTATCCAAACAAATAAAAACATTACTAAATATCTAATGTTAAATATAAAACAACAATTAGATTTTGAAAAATCTAATAATTATGTACCGGTAAAAAAATTCAAAATTTCCAAGATCAGAAAAAAGAATAAGAAGAAGAAAATTGATTATTCAATTTGTGAAATTAACGATTGTAAAGATAACTTTAATACATTAATTAATGATACGATTTACTTTAATAAGAATAAGGTATATTATTATGGTAATAAGAATGATTATGATATAGAAGTATTAATTAAAAAATATCGCCGATATAATGTTAAGATCGAAATATATAAATTTAATAATGGCGAATTTATTTTAGAAATTGATACTAGTAAAGCTAAAACTAATATGATAAAACGAACTTTTTATCGAATAGTTGACTTCTTTGAATTAGTTTTCGATAGTTTAACCAATTTTTTAGTAAGTTAGGTGAAAATTATGCAACGATATTTTGCTAATAAAAAAATAGATAATACTTTTATTTTAAACAATGATGATTTATTTCATATTAAAACAGTTATGCGAATGACTGATAATAGTAAAATTGAAGTTGTATACCAGCATCAAGTATATATCTGTCATCTTGAAAATGTAAATAAAAATATAAAAATTATTATTGACATATTAAAAAAAGAAGATCATATAAACTCACTAGAAATAACATTAGTAGTACCATTAATTAAAGAACAAAAAATGGATTTAATTTTACAAAAAAGTACAGAACTTGGAGTTCATAAAATTATACCTTTTATAGCAGAACGCAGTATTATTAAGTTAGATGAAAAAAAAGAAATTAATAAAATTGATAGATGGCAAAAAATATGTAAAGAAGCAAGTGAACAATCAAAAAGAGTTGATGTTCCAATTGTCACAAGTGTAAAGTCATTATCCGATTTACTAAATTATAATGGAAAAAAATTAGTCTGTAGTACCAAAAAAGATGTAAACTATATCAAAATGGTTTTGCAAAATAAAGCAGAATATGATAAACTGATAATAGTGATAGGTCCCGAGGGTGGTTTATCTGAAAAAGAAGAAAAATTTTTAGTAGAAAACGGTTTTTTACCTGTATCTTTAGGAAATAGGATAATGCGTGTAGAAACCGTGCCTTTGTTTTTACTTAGTGTAATAAATTATGAAATGATGGAGTGATTTTTATGGGTAGATTATTTAATATGATAATTACTAATGATTTATTATTTTATGGCATTATAGTCTTTTTAATCATAGGACTGGTTATTTTATTTATGTATCTACATCATCGAAAAGTAATCGAATTATTAGAAGAAGAAATAGAATATAATAAAATTGAAGATGAAAAAATCAATGATAGTTTAAATAATTTGGCAGAAGTTAGTAATCTAAAGCAAGAAAAAATTGAATTAGATGAAAAAATAAATATTCTTACTGAAAAATTCAATGAAATTGATGGTAAAAGTGCCATTGAAAAAATATTAAATGAAGATATATCAACTAACCATGAATCTGAAATATATGAAGAAAATATCAATAGCATGAAAACTTATGATGATGTTGTTATGCATGAAAAAAATAAAGAAGAACAAATTGCAAGTAGAAATGAAAGAATAGACGATTTAGAT
This sequence comes from uncultured Bacilli bacterium, assembly GCA_947624115.1. Classification (GTDB taxonomy): domain Bacteria; phylum Bacillota_I; class Bacilli_A; order RF39; family UBA660; genus CAJLIR01. The sequence goes on along the minus strand of CANQIS010000051.1, from coordinate 7,711 downwards.
TATATTGAACAACCTAAATTTATCAAAACAACAAAACAATCTGAAGAACAAAAATTTGAAGAACAAGAAATAGAAGAAAGCGAAAATAACACTGAACCTGCAACAGTCAATGAAAAAAAATCAGAACTAGAGTTAGTACTTGAGCAAATGCAGAAAGACTTAGAGGAACAAAAAGACAAAGATGCTGTAGCTATTTTTGAACAAGAACAAGAAGAAAAGTCTATTATTAGTTATAAAGAATTATTAGAAAAAAAGAATGAATTATTGTCTATGACTTCAGATGAAAGATTTGAAAATGAAGCACCTATAGTTGATAATGAGCCAACAAATTATGATGATATTTTAGATAATAAATTATTAACTATTGAACAAAAAGAACCAGAAATTGAAATACCAAAATTTGAAAATAATTCAACAATTTCTGACAGCAAAAAGATAGTTTTGCCAAATGATATTATTCAGACAATTGATAAAATAGATAACGAAACTAATACAGAAAAGACAAAAGAAGAAAATACGCAACATAAAAAATTTGTTACTACAGATTTTATTTCGCCAGTATTTGGTCGTATGGAAGCACAACTTGATTATCCAAAAGTTCCAAATTTCAAAGAATTGATGACAAAACAACAAAAAACAAATGAATACAATTTAGAAACAACACTTAATTTGGAACCATTAACAGAACAAATAAAGAAGGATGATGCATTTTTAAATGCTTTAAAAGAATTTAGAAAGAATTTAGAATAGGCCTTTTGGTCTATTTTTTTGGAGGTAAACATGAAATTTTATATTTATACCTTAGGGTGCAAAGTCAATAGTTATGAAACTAATATTATGGCCGAAGATTTAAAAAAGGCCGGTTTTATTGAGTTAGAAAAAAATGATAATGAACAATTAGCTGATATTTATATTATAAATACCTGCACAGTTACTAATACAGCTGGTAATAAATCACTTAAAATGATTCGACAAGCCATTCGTAAAAATAGTAACGCTATTATCGTTGCAACAGGTTGCCTAACACAAGTAGAAGCAGATGTTGTAGCTAAAATTCCTGGTGTTTCAATTATAATTGGTAATAAAAATAAAAGTAAAATATCTAAATATATACAACAATATCAAAAAACAAGTAAACAAATTATCGATTTATATAATTTAGAACAAGCCGACTTTGAATGTATGCAACTTAATAATTTTAATAAAACTAGAGCATTTATTAAAATACAAGATGGTTGTAACAATTTTTGTTCCTATTGTATTATTCCATATACAAGAGGTAATGTTCGCAGTAAAAAACGTGAAGATGTCATTGCTGAAATAAAAGATGTTGTCAAAAATAATCACCGAGAAATAGTTCTAACTGGTATCCATACTGGTCATTATGGCAGTGATTTAGATAATTATACCTTTGCAGATTTATTGCGAGATATTATTCAAATACCAGGTTTAGAGAGATTAAGAATATCTTCAATTGAAATAACAGAAATTGATGACCAAGTATTATCAGTTTTAAAACAAAGTAATATTATTGTTGATCATCTCCATATTCCATTACAATCTGGTTGTGATAAAACATTAAAAGAGATGAATAGAAAATATAATGTTGAATATTTTAAAAACAAAATAAAAAAAATTAGAGAAATTAGACCAAATATTTCTATTACTACTGATGTTATTGTTGGTTTTCCAAATGAAACAGAAGATGATTTTATGATTACTTATAATAATATAAAAGAAATTAATTTTTCTAAATTACATGTATTTCCATATTCAGCAAGAAAAGGTACCAAAGCAGAATTAATGGAAAACCAAATTAATGAAAATATAAAAAAGCAAAGAGTTCAAAAATTAATCGATTTATCACAAAAATTAGAAATTTCTTATATGCAAAAATTTATAGGACAAAATATCGAATTTATTCCAGAAGTTTATAACAATGGTTATCTAATTGGACACACAGGAAATTACCTATTAATAAAATGTCCTGGTAATATAAATTTATTAAATAATGATATTTTAGTTAAAATAGATAAGGTAAATTATCCATATTGTTTATCAACTATTTTAGAAAAAGTTCAAATATAATAAAACATAGAAAGGAGTATAATAATATTTAAATTACTAATTATTTAAATATTGTTAAAAAAATAATGGCAAATTATATCAAAGGAAACTATAGAAAAACAATATTTTCAACTGATAAAGGTTATACGGTAGGTCTTTTTAAAGTTAAAGAAACTAATGAAGAAGAATTAATTGATTATGTTGGCAAAACAATTACTTTTACTGGCTTTTTTGAACAATTAAATGAAAATGATTTATATTTGTTTTATGGTGAAATTATTGAACATCCTAAATATGGCTTACAATATCAAGTTAGCGAATACGAACGACTAAAACCTGAAGGCAAAGATGGAATTGTTGAATTTCTATCGAGTGACTTATTTCCTGGTATAGGCGAAAAAGTGGCTAAAAAAATAGTTGATAAACTTGGAGACAAAGCTTTAGATTTAATAATTCAAGATGAAAAAGTTTTATTATCAATTAAAAATTTAAATAATCAAAAAAGAAAAATAATCTATGATACGCTAATCGAGTATGAAGATAGTCATAAAACGATAGTATATTTAAATGAATTAGGTTTTTCAATGAAAGATAGCCTTGCAATTTATAATAAATATCGTTCAAATACAATTATGCAGATAGAAAATGATATTTTTAAAACAATTGATGATATTGATGATTTATCTTTTATAAAAATTGATGAGATTGGAAAAAAAATGAATATTCCTCTAGATGATGAACGAAGAATTAAAGCTTGTCTTTTTTACTTAATAAAAAATTTGACTTATGAAAAAGGAGATACTTATTTTTTAATTGAAGAATTATCCGAAGCACTTTTTAATTTCACTAAATTAGATTTAGATATTGAAATTATTAAACAATATTTAATTGAATTACAATATGAGGATAAAATTATTATAAAAAGGGAAAAATATTATGTGAAAGATATTTATGATGCAGAGATTAATATCGCAAATACTTTAAAATATCTAAATAATAAAAATAAAACGCTAAATCCAAAAATAATTTCCTACTTGACTGAATTAGAAAAAATTAATAATATAAATTACAACGATAAACAAAAAGAAGCAATTATAAATGCATTAGAAAATAACATAACGATTATTACCGGTGGACCAGGTACAGGTAAAACAACAATTGTCAAAGCTATTGTAAATTTATATCAAAAAATCAATGATTATAATAGTGACCAAATGTTAGATGAAGTCGCCCTTTTAGCACCAACTGGCAGAGCTAGTAAAAGATTAAGTGAATCAACTAATTTTCCTGCAATGACAATCCATCGTTTTTTAAAATGGAATAAAGAAAATGATTCCTTTGGAGTAAATGAATATAACAAAAACTATAGTAAATTAATAATTGTTGACGAAGTTAGTATGCTAGATATTAATATATTCAATAGTTTATTAAAAGGTTTAACAAAAAAAATAAAGATGATATTAGTTGGTGATTTTAATCAATTACCTAGCGTTGGACCAGGACAAGTATTAAAAGATTTAATTGACAGTCGAGTTTTTAACACAATCTATTTGGATTACCTATATCGTCAAAAGGAAAATTCCTATATTAATACATTAGCCTATGAAATAAAAACGCAAAAATTAACAGATTTTTTATCAACTAAAGATGATTATACCTTTTTAAAATGTAGTAGCGATTCTATTAAAATAAATTTGCGTAATCTATGTAATCAAATAATGAATAAAGGTTATCATAGTTGCGACTTTCAAGTTATGGCACCAATGTACTACGGAGAAGTGGGAATCGATAATTTAAATATCGAACTTCAAAAAATTTTCAATCCACCTAATATAGAAAAAAAAGAAATTAAAGTAGGTAACATTATATATCGTGAAAATGATAAAATTTTACAACTTGTCAATTTGCCAGATGAAAATATATATAATGGTGATATTGGATTTATTAGAAAAATTATTGATTCAACTTCGAGCGAAAGCAAAAAAACAGAAATTTATGTTGATTTTGACGGTAATATAGTTAAATTTATGCCTAAAGATTTTTCACAATTTAAACATGGTTATGCCATTAGCATTCATAAATCACAAGGTAGTGAATTTGATATTGTAATCATAATATTAAGCAACTCACACAAAAGAATGCTATATAAAAAATTAATTTATACAGGCATAACAAGAGCAAAAAGAAAATTAATCCTAATTGGTGAAGATGAAGCATTCAAATACGCTGTACACAATGATGATGAATATTTAAGAAAAACTACCTTATTAGATAATTTAGTTAATATTTGAATAAAAATATTTATTTAGGTAAAACTAATAATGTATGTGAAATTACATACAAATATAATCATATTTTAGCTTGAGAGGTGATATTATGAAAATGACCAAAAATATTGCGTTGATGGCAATGGGTGCTGGAGCTGTATTAGCATATCAAAGATATAATAAACCTATGATGAAGGCAATTGATAATACTGCAAAGAAAGCAATAAAAAAAGCTGATGCTAAGCTAGAAGATATGATGTAGATAAAAACCCTTATGGGTTTTTATTGTTTATGAGCAAAAATTTAAAGAAAATTCATCCATAAATCAAACAAAAAAAACACTAAAAAAGAAGAAATAACCGCATGTATAACCCTAGCTGTTAAAAATGGTAAATATTTTATTTTAGTATCACTTAAAATACCTATTATTTGCATATGGACACTTAGTCCTCCAAATGATATAATCATAGTAGATAATATGCATTTTAATTTTAAAGGTACTTCTTGCAAACTTACATATTTTAAACCTTGAGTCATTTCAATAAAACCATTTAAAATACTTTGATGAAATGAATTTAAATTAATATTATTATCTATAATTGTTGTAATGACTAAAAACATTGTAACAACACCTAAAATAAGGATTAATGTATTAATACTATTAAGTAGAGCACTTGTCATTATTTCACCAAAACTTCTTTTATCTTTTACCCTTTTTTGACTAATATCTTGTAAGACTTTTTTAATTGAGATTTTATTATTTGCTTCATTTGAAGGATAATAATTTCTAAATATTATGCCAATAATAAAATTACCTAAATAATGACAAATTAAAATTAAAAGTCCAACATCTTTATTATTTAAAAATAATAAAGAAATAGTCCCTAAAATAAATAATGGATTTGAAAAATGCGTAAACATTAATAGCTTAGAAGCTTCATTTTCATTTATTAAATTTTTCTGATTTAATTCTCTTATATACTTCGCACTGCTAGGAAAACCAGAAATAAGACTCATAAATAAGGCAAATGCCCCAACTCCTTTAGTTTTAAATACCTTATTCATAAACGGTCTAAAAATTTCACCTAATAACTCAATAAAACCATAATTAATAAATAATTCTGATAAAACAAAAAATGGAAAAAGCGAAGGAAAAACATTGTCTTTCCAAATACTAAATGAAAAATTTACAGCTTCCAAAATTGATTTAGATTCAGTCAAAATTTCGATACCAACAAATACCAATAAAGATAAAATCACAACCGTTTTAATAATTTGTTTCATAAAATGACCTCACATGTATATTCTTAAAATAGAAAGGAAAAAAATATGCTTAATAAATTATATGATAAAACTAAAGAAAATTTTTTAAAAAATTTACGTTTTATAATAACCTTAATTTTGCTAACAATTATTTTTACAATTCAATTTCCATACACTATTGATGCACCTGGAGGATATATTAATGTTACTGATCGTATAGAATTAGATAATGACTATGAATCAGATGGTTCATTTAATATGGCCTATGTAGCTGAAATTACTGCTACTATTCCAACTTTATTTTATGCTTGGCTAAATCCTAAATGGGATATATCAAAAAATGAAGATATTTTAATGGAAAATGACACCATTGAAGATTTATTATTTAGAAATAAATTAGCACTTCAAGAAGCAAATAATAATGCAATAATGGTAGCTTATGATAAAGCTGGTTATGATTACACAATAAATAGTGAAAAATACTATGTAGCTTATATAGACGAAAATGCTAAAACCAACTTGAAAGTAGGCGATTTAATTACTAGTATTGATGATATTAGTATCAACTCTAAACAAGAAATTCAAGAGATTATTGAAGAAAAAAACGTTGGAGATAAAATAACATTTAAAGTCAAAAATGAAGAAAAAGAATATGAAAAATATGCCAATATTATCCAAATTGAAGGTGCTAAAAAAATCGGTGTAGCTATCTACGAAATTTTAGATTTAGAAACAACTCCAACAATAAACATCAAAAATGATGAATCAGAATCTGGACCATCAGGAGGTTTAATGACTTCACTAGCTATTTATAATGCTTTAATACAAGAAGATTTAACTGGTGGTCATAAAATTGTTGGTACCGGTACTATTGAAAGAGATGGAACTGTTGGTAGTATCGGAGGTGTTAAATACAAGTTACTAGGAGCTATAAAAAATAAAGCCAAAGTATTCATTATCCCAAATGGTGAGAATTATGAAGAAGCTATGCAATTAAAAAAAGATAATAATTACAATATTGAGATTGTAGGCGTTTCAAGTTTTGATGATGCAATCAAATTTTTAAAAGAATACAATGCTAGAAAGTAGGAATATATGAAAAAATTATTTTTAAATATCATTTTAATAATAACAGGCTGTTTAATAATAACAGGATGCACAAATAATAAAAAAATTGAATGTGCCACTTACGAAAATATAAATAACGAAATTGTTAATAAAGCCACATATAATTATTACTTAGACTTTGATAAAACAGGTAACAAATTAATAAAATTTACTGTTATTAGTACTTTAGAATTTAAATCTAAAGAAATATTAGAAGAACAAACTAAGAATGTTAACTTTTGCGAAGAGTATATAGAAAAAAAAGATGTGATAAAGTGTAATACAACAACTGAAAATAATACCATAACAATTAATATTGAATATGATTACGATAAATTGACTAAAGAAGAAAAAGAAAAATTATCCTATGAAAATCTAGAATTAACATATGACGCAATCAAAGATTTTTATGAAAGTAAAAAATATGAACAAAACTTCTGTAAATTCAAATCAAAACAAAAAATTGAACCTCTGTTAATTCAAAAAAATACAATTGATCAAATAAATAGTTCACAGAAATCATTGGCAGAAACATCTACTAATGGTATATTAATGACAGCTCAAGCCTATTTTATGACATATATGTTAGAAAATAACGGAAATATTCCTGGAGAATTAACATTTATATGCGATGGAAACAGTTGCCATGCCGACATTAATAGTCAAACAATTAAATTAGATATTAAAGGAATAATACCGACAAGTGGTCAAATTCAATTAAACAATGATGGTACAACTTCCATTACCTCGCCACTTATTATAAATGGATATTCATGTATTAGTAACAATAATAATATTAGTTGTATACAAGAATAATATTAAAATATACTAAAATTATCAAAATTAAATATAAATAATACAAAAAATGCCTCTAATAGAGGTGTTTTATTATAAATTTAAAAGTAAATATTTTTACTATATTATTAAAATATAAAAAAATTCTAGCTAAACTCACATTAATAAGTTTTAATCCTTATTTTGTTTTTCCAGATAGATTTAACATCGAT
>CANQIS010000050.1 GCA_947624115.1 uncultured Bacilli bacterium | reverse complement strand
AGGAAACGAAAGCTATGAAACAGAAACATTTAAGTGTGAACTTAAATATTCAAAACTTGTTTTGAATTTTGTTCTTTAAAAATAATGTAAACACAACCAAAATTTAATAAAAAGATTAATAGAGTATAAAGAAAACTATTTGCTGTGGGTATTAAGATTTGATGTTCCGTTTTCAAATAACTTAAGTGAAAGGAGTTTAAGAAGCAGTAAGACAAAAATGAAAGTATCAGGACAATTTGCTAATATAAGTAATGCAGAATATTATGCTAGAATAAAATCTTATATGGAAACATGCAAAAGAAATGGGTATAATTCACATACTGCTATAGAAAAATTATTATCTGATACTCCTTATACAATTGAAGATATGAAAAAAGACTAAAAATTTTAGTCTATTTCGTGATGCTCTAAACTATTAACTGTGAATAGTAACTTTTAATGTAAATAAAATAAAAAAGGTATTGCAATTATCAAATAAATACGTTATAATTTAAATATCATAATGAAAGGAAGATGTTTAAATTATGATAAAAAGGATAAAAAATAAAGGATTTACATTAATAGAATTATTAGCTGTAATTGTAATCTTAGCTGTAATTGCATTAATAGCCGTACCACAAATATTAAATATCTTAAATAGAGCAAGAAAAAGTGCAGCCGAAGATACCACAAATGGTATTATAAAATCAGCAGAGAATTATGTAACAAGCTTTATGTTACAAAATAATGGAAGTTTTCCAGAAAAAACACTTAATTTTGAATGTACAACAGATGGTTGTATATTACAAACAGAATTAAATGATTATAATAAAGAAAATTTAACTACATTAGATTTTAAAGGAACAAAGCCAACAAGTGGAACAATAACAATAAGTAATAGTGGAAAAAATATAATTGCTAACAATTTAAAAATAAATGGTTTTACTTGTATCTATGATGGAGAAAAATCAACATGTGGTGATTATAAAGATAGAGTTGTATTAAAAGAAATTTTTAATGAAAAAGGAATAGTAGGTAGCTATGAAAAAGTATTAGCGATAGTATATTTAGATCCAACGGATTTATCAAAAGAATGCAATGCAGATAATTTAGAAACAATAACAGATGAGGGACCAAATACAGGATGTATGAAATGGTATGCGTATAAAGATGAAAATAATCAGTATACAATGATAGCTGATCATAATATAACAGGTACAGTAACATGGAATAACACTGATGGTTCTTCAAGTACAAATTATAACGGACCAAAAGAAGTATTGGATGAATTAAGTACAGCAACAACAAATTGGTCAGAAAAATTGGTAGCGCCAACTCCCTATACAGCAAGCTGGACATATGGTGAACAATCACATACATATACAATAGATTATTCTAAATATGGAAATAGAGCTAGATTAATAAGTGCTGAGGAAATAGCAGAAATAACAAAAAATGATAGGTCAAATGGAGCTGATTACACAAAAGCAGATCCAAATTGGGGATTAGCAAGTAATTGGTTTCTGTTAGATAGAGCAACTGGTGAATGTTATAATCAAGAAAAGCTTTGTGTAGTAAGTCAAAGTAAATATGCCTGGTTGTTTGATAATACAAGTAGCTGTATAAATAACGGCTGTAATGTAGCCCAATCGGGAATTTTTGGCTATTGGACGTCTTCTCCGTATGTTAATTCATCTAACAAATCATGGTACGTGCACGCTACTGATCAGTTAGATTATTTTTATGAAGTCTTAACAAAAAATCTGTATGGTGTTCGTCCAGTTATAACAGTAAAAAAATCTGATCTTTTATATTAAAATTCTGTAGTAATAATATATAATTTACAAATCTTCTAATAAATGATAAAATAAAAAAAGAAAAGAGTGATTTATATGTTAATAATAGGTTCACATGTTTCTTTTAATAAAACTAATCAATTAGTTGGAAGTGTAATGGAAGCTTTAAGTTATGGTTCCAATACTTTTATGTTTTACACAGGAGCTCCACAAAATACATCACGTTATCCAATCGATGATGAAAAAACTAAAGAGGCATATAAAATTATGCAAGAAAATAATGTAAATATTAATAATATTGTTGTCCACGCCCCATATATTGTTAATCCAGCTAATTCCGATAATTTTGATTTTAATGTAGATTTTCTAAAAAATGAATTAAAAAGAGTAGAACAACTAGGTATCAATAAAATTGTACTTCATCCTGGAAGCCACGTCAAATTAACTAAAGAACAAGGATTACAAAATATAATCGATACATTAAATGCAACAATTGATAATGAAACTAATGTAACTATTTTATTAGAAACAATGGCTGGTAAAGGAACAGAATTAGGAACTAATTTTGATGATTTAAAATTTATTATAGATAATATAAAATATAAAAATAAAGTTGGTTTATGCTTAGATACTTGTCATTTAAATGATGCAGGTTATGATGTATCTGATTTTGATAAAATTTTAGATGAAATTGATTTTAAAATAGGTTTAAATAAAATAGGCTGTATTCACATAAATGATAGTAAAAATCCAATTTCAGCCCATAAAGATCGTCATGAAAATTTTGGTATAGGAACAATCGGTTTTGATAATTTAATTAAAATTATTTATAACAAACGATTAGAAAATATTCCAAAAATATTAGAAACACCATATGTTACTTATGATAATAATAGTAAAGAAAGACTATATCCACCATATAAGTTTGAAATTGAAATGATTAAGAGTCAAAAAAATAATCCTAATTTAATAGATGACATAAGAAAAGAATATAGATAAACGCTATATTCTTTTAATTATTCAAAAAATTCTTATATTTATTTTTATATTCAAAATATAATTTTTCCATATCATTTGCCTTATTTCCACTAAATTTTTTCCTAATTTCAGTAATTATTAAATCGTTATCATTTAAAATATTTTGCCAATTATTTTTAACAAAATTATAAATATAATTTATTTCTTCATTATCCAGTAAAATATTATTACTTTTTGCAAAATTATCTATATCTTGAATACTTAATTTATCAACATATCGTTTTATTATAAATTTTTTCAATTTAATCACCTATAATAATCTTATTCATTTTAATATTATTAAGAATAAACTTATTTAAAATCCATAAAATAAAATAGGTGATTATATGTATAAAAATGTTATTTTACCTTATCAATATGATGCTTTAGAGCCATTTATAGATGCAAAAACAGTTAACATTCATTATAATAAACATTATTTAGGTTATTTAGATAAATTAAATAAATTATTAGATGCCAATAATTATAACTATAAATATTCTAAAGAAGAATTAATTAATCATTTAGACGAATTGCCTCTAGACATTAGAGATGATGTACTATACAATTTAGGTGGCGTTTTAAATCATGAATTATATTTTTATTCTATGAGTAATAGAAAAATAAATGTCCCAATTGGAACACTTAGAAATAAAATAATAGAACAATATGGTAATTATGATAATTTTAAAAATAAATTTATTGAAAAGGCTAATCAATTAGTAGGTTCAGGTTATACTTTTTTAGTTTTAGATAAAGAAAAAAATTTACAAATTATTAATACATCTAATCAAGAAACACCATATTTATATGGTTTTATACCTATTTTAGCACTCGATTTATGGGAACATGCCTATTACTTACAATACCAAAATAGACGTTATGAATATATTATAAATTTCTTTGAAATTATTGATTTTGATAATATAAATAAAAATTATGAAAAAGCCCTTAATCAAATACAAAAAAACAATTTATAAAAATAATAAAAAGAAAAGAAATATCGACGCAATAATTTCAAGAAGATACAATATTTTAATCGCATTAGTTATTATACTAAACATAATATTAGTGATAGGGCTATACTCAATTCAAGTTGTAAATCATAGCTTTTATTTAGAAAAATACGAAAGTTTAAATAAACAATTAGTAGAAGGTAGCACAGCACCTCGTGGTCGAATCTACGATCGAAATGGTCGCCTTATTGTTGATAATGTTCCTATTAAAACAATTACCTATAAAAAAATATCTGGAATAACCACTAAAGATGAAATTGAATTAGCTTATAAGTTAGCGGATGTTTTAGATATGGATATCAACAAATTAAAAGAAAACGATTTAAAAAATTTTTGGATAATTAATAATCCTACTTTAGCTAACGCTAAAATAACTGAATCAGAAAAGACAAAATTAAAATCTAGAGAAATCACTGACGAAGATATAAAACAATATAAAATAGAAAGAATTACTGAAGAAGAATTACAAGTCTTTACAGAAATTGATAAAAAAGCTGCCTATATTTATACATTGATGAATAATGGCTATTATTACGATACAAAAATTTTAAAACGAGGTGAAGAAATAAGTGATTACGAATATGCTTATATTTCTGAGAATTTAGCAAACTTAAAAGGTATTAATACAGAACTTGATTGGGAAAGAAGTTATCCTTATGGAACTGTTTTTAAATCAATTTTAGGTACTGTTTCAACTAGTACAAGTGGTATTCCCCTTGAATTAAAAGACTATTATTTAGCCAAAGGTTATAGTTTAAATGATCGAGTTGGTGTTAGTTACTTAGAATATCAATATGAAGATTACTTAAGAGGTAAAAAAAATATCTATGAATTATCAGCAAATGGTAATTTAACCTTATCCGAAGCTGGAAATAGAGGTAACGATATTTTTCTTACTATTGATATTGAATTACAAAAAGCAATTGAACAAATTTTAGAAGAACAATTAATCATTACTAAAAGTGAACCAAATACCGAATATTATAATCGTTCATTCGTAGTAATTACAAATCCTAATACCGGTGAGATTTTAGCAATGGCAGGTAAACAAATAATTTGGAAAGATGATGGATACAAAATTTATGACTATACGCCTGGCATAATGACTTCTCCAGTTGCTGTTGGATCAGTCGTCAAAGGTGCCTCGCACATTGTTGGCTATAACACCGGTGCTTTACAAATTGGTGAAATTCGCGATGACAGTTGTATTAAAATTGCGGCTACTAAAGAAAAATGCTCATGGACTTATCTAGGTAGCATTAACGATATAACCGCTTTAAAATATTCATCAAATACATACCAATTTCGAACTGCTATTAATGTCGGTAAAGGTTATTATCAATACGATAGCCCACTTAAAATTGATGAGAGTGCCTTTGATATTTATCGTAATACATTTAATCAATTTGGATTGGGAGTGAAAACTCAAATTGACCTACCAACTGAAAGTTTAGGTTATATCGGAAATAGTCGACAGGCTGGTTTACTTTTAGATTTTGCGATTGGTCAATACGATACTTATACACCAATTCAATTATCACAATATATATCAACTATTGCCAGCGGTGGTAATCGTATGAAATTAAACCTATTAAAAGAAGTTCATTCAAGTACTAACGATGAAATAATATACATAAACGAGCCTGAAATTTTAAATACAGTAGATACTAAAGAAGAATATTTAGATCGTGTTAAAATGGGATTTCGAGAAGTTATAACTGGCGGTACTGGTTATGGATATATTGAACAACAATTTAATGCTGCAGGTAAAACCGGAACAAGTCAAAGCTTTTTAGACTCCGATTTAGATGGACAAATCGATAAAGAAACACTTACTAACACATTTGTGGCTTATGCACCTTATGATGCTCCTATTGTAACTTTTACCGTTATTTCCCCAGATTATACTCATTATTATAACAATAATTCTTATCAATCAACTGTAAATAAACGAATATCATATGAAGTTTCAAAAAAATTCTTTGAAATTTATCAATAATCTGCTATAATATTATGTAGTTACCAAAAGGAGGGAAAAGACTATGGCTAAAAAAGGAGAAGCTAGAGAAAGAATTACTCTAAAATGTACTGTTTGCGGTGAACAAAACTATCGTACTGAAAAAAATAAAAGAAATACTACAGAACGTTTAGAATTAAATAAATTTTGCCCAAAATGTCAAAAAACTACAGAACATAAAGAAACAAAATAATTTAACAAAATAATAACATAGGAGGTGAATATATGGTAAACGTTAACGATATCAAAAATGGAATGACAATTCTTTTTGAAGATAATATTTATGTTGTATTAGAATTTTCACATGTTAAACCAGGAAAAGGTGCAGCCTTTGTTAAAGCTAAATTAAAAAACTTACGTACTGGTTCTATTGTTGAAAAAACATTTAACAGTAGTATTAAATTAGAAAAAGCCATGATTCAAAAAAATGATATGCAATTCTTATATGCAAGTGGAGATAGCTATAATTTTATGAATATGGAAACTTATGAACAAATTGAAATACCAGCTAGTCATATCGGTGATGATGTAAAGTATTTAAAAGAAAATTTAAATGTAATTATTACTTTTTATGAAGGAGAAGTATTAGGAATTATTTTACCTGATAAAATTGAATATAAAATTACTAAAACAGAACCTGCTGTAAAAGGAAATACAACAAATAATGCTACTAAAGATGCAACTGTTGAAACAGGAATGACAATTAGAGTTCCTTTATTTATTGAAGAAGGAGAAAATATTATCGTTTCAACTAATGATGGTAAATATGTATCTAGAGCATAATTTTAAAGAATTATAGTAAACATTATAATTCTTTTTTTTATGCCATCATATACAATATTAGAGGTGATGATATGCTTAATATAATTTTTAATCATACAATCGAATTTGTTGTAACCTTAATAGTAGCATTTATTACATTCTTATACAAAAAATTAATGAAATATAATGACACAATCCAGCATGCCAAAGAAGGTGTTAAAGCATTATTAAAAAATCGAATTATTGAAAAATACAAATACTATAAAGAAATTGGTACTATTAATATTTTTGATAAACAGATAGTCAATGAATTATATCGTGAATACGAAAATCTTGGCGGTAATGAAATTATACATGAACTGGTGAATGACATAAACGCCTTACCAATTGAAAATGAACTAAAAAAAACTATTCAAAAGAATAGTTAAACTTTAAAATCATCAGTTTCATCATCAGTCATATCCTTATTATCAAAATAATTTTTATGACTATATTTACAAGTTACTGCTACCAAATTAGTTGGGAATTTATGGACTAACTTATTATAATCAGTAACAATATCGTTATAATATTTTCTAAATGCCACAATTTCTGCTTCTGATTCACTTAGTTCAATATCTATTTTTACAAAAGTATCATTTTGATTTAATTCTGGATATAATTCCTTATATTTATTAAATTCATTTATAAGATCATATAACTTTCGATCAAAATCAAAATTTGATATTTTTTGAGAACGTAAATTTTCGATATTTTCCATAACATTTTCTTTGATTTTAGTATTTGCCTTAATAATCGTAACCGATTTATTTAATAAATCGAATCTTTTTCTTAATGTAGCATCAATATTTGCTTCCGCCTCATTCATTCTAATAATATAAGTTTGAAAACGATTAAAGTCAGATGCAAACCAAATACCAATTAAACAAATGATTATTAATATTAACATGAAAATTGTAAATACTCCCATATATTCTCACCTAAATTAATTATAACAAAATTCGATCTTTTTTTCAATTGTTTGGAATAAATTCTTGACTATAGTTTATTTTTTCATCAAATGATATAAAATCAACATATATCATTAATAGTAAATTCCATATACCAGTAGTAGGATCACTTAATATGATATGATCCCGTCCAGACTGTTCAATAATTCCAACAAATTCACGATCTCTATATTCGTTGGAATCAGGAAAAGTCATATGAACACGTACTTTTTTTCCTTTATTTAACCTTAAAATATTTTCAATATAAGATTGTTCCATAGGTAACATATCTAAAGTATTTTGAGCTGTTGTCTGATTAGGAGTCGGTGTTTGACTATTTCCAACATATAATGGAGTGCCTGGAAAATTTTGACTACTATAATAATTATTCATAAAATCATCCTTTCATAAAATTATATTAAAAAAATAACAAATATTTACAAATAAATTAAACAAAAATAGAAGTTTTAAAAAAATAAACTTCTATTTGCATGATTAGCGATAATATGGTCCATAATATGGATATGGATAATAATTGTTATAATAAGGTCTAGGATAAAAAGCAGGTGCTACTAATCCACCAGTAATACCACCTAAAATGAATGGTCCTAAAAATCCACCACCAATAAACCTATCTTGATTTGGTCTAGGTCTATAATTATTAGGTCGATTCATATAATTAACACCGTAATTCATAAAAATTCCCCTTTCTTAAATATACTATGAAAACTATAGAAAAGAGTGAAAAATATGGAAGAAAAAATAAAAAAATTAAGCGAAATTATTACTTATTATTCATTAAAAATAAAACCAAAAGATCGAGTTTTAATTACATATTCATCAACAAAATCTAATCCATTAATCAAAGAATTAATAACAAACATTTCTAAAAAAGGTGGAATTTGTTTTATTAAACTTGTCGATGAAGAACTAGAAAACTTACTTATAAATTTAACTGATAACGAACGTATTAAAGCCTATAAGAACTTATTAGAATACGAAATTAATAACTACGATTGCTTTATTAACATTATCTACAATATTAACGATTTTATCGCTAGTAACACAAACATTGAAATAAAAAACTCAATAGCTAACGAAACAAAAGAATTAAATGAAATAAAAATTAATAAAAGACGTTGGATTTTATTAAATTATCCATCTGAACTTGATGCTCATAAAGCCCATATGTATTCAGAAGAATTTTATCAATTTGCCTTTAACGTCATGACTATTGACTACCAAGATTTATATAAACGCTTACAACCATTAAAACAATTAATGGAAAAAACCGATTTAGTTAGAATTATTTCTCCAAATACTGATCTTTCATTTAGTATTAAAAATATGCCTATTATACCATGCTGTGGTGAAGAAAATTTACCAGATGGCGAAATTTTTACTGCACCAATTAAACAAAGCATTAATGGAATTATAAAATTTAATACTCCATCTTTATATCAGGGCAATCTTTATAATAATATCGAACTAACTTTTAAAGATGGAAAAATTATTAAAGCAAAAAGCGATAATAATGAAGAACAATTAAACGAATTACTTAATACCGATGATGGTAGTAGATATATAGGTGAATTTGCTATAGGTTTAAATCCTAAAATTTTAAAACCAATGGGTGATGTGTTATTCGATGAAAAAATTATAGGAAGTATTCACTTGACACCAGGATCATGCTATGATGAGGCAAATAATGGTAATAAATCGACAATTCACTTTGATATGGTCTTAATTCAAAGAAAAGAATATGGTGGAGGTGAAATCTATTTTGATCATACTTTAATCAGAAAAGATGGCTTATTTGTATTACCAGAATTAAAAAGTTTGAACTATAATATGTTATGAAAAAAAAATAGCCACATATACTTTAAATAGGTGATAGTATGAGGAAGTTTTTTAGTGTAATAGGTATACTTACTTTAGCAATTGTGAGTTTTATATATACCGATAAAACAATGGAAGTTGCTAAAAACTTTGACGAAATAATGACAACTATCAAAGAAGTAAGCAAAGAATATTATACTGATCCAATCGATGGTATGATAATAGACAATCTTACATTCGTACCAGGTATAAGTGGAAAAGAAGTCGATACAAATAATAGCTATAAAAAAATGAAAAAATTTGGTGAATATAATGACAAATTACTAGAATATAAAGAAATCAAACCAAAAAACAAATTAGAAGATAATTTAGATAAATATATCATTAGCGGAAATCCCAATAAACAAATGATTAGTTTAATTTTCATTGTCAATGAAAATAGTAATATTGATAACATATTAAATATTTTAGAAAATAAAAACATTAAAGCCAATTTTTTTGTTGATGGTTACTGGTTAGAAAAAAATAACGAATTATTAACAAAAATAATAAATAAAGATTATATTATTGGTAATTTAAGTTACAATATGGACTATCAAAATAATGCCTTTGCATGGATGGATACAATTATAAAAAGAATATCCAAAGAAAAATATGGATTTTGTTATAGTGAAGAAGAAAATATAAATAATTTACAAATATGTTCTATGAACAAGAATTTTACTATAAAACCTAGTATTATTGTAAAAAAATATCCGCTAAAAGAAATAAAAGAACAAATTAGTAATGGTAGTATTATCTCAATTCCATGTAACCAAATAGTAGAACAAGAATTACCAACTATAATTAATTATATAAATAGTAGAGGTTTAGAAATTGTTAATTTAAAGACACTATTAAGAGAAAATTAAAGTTAATATTTTATTTATAAAAGCAAAAATAGTATTGCAATTATCAAATAAATAAATTATAATTTAAATATCATAATGAGTAGGAGGTATTTGAATTATGATGACAAAAAATATAAAAAATAAAGGATTTACATTAATAGAATTATTGGCTGTAATAGTAATATTAGCTGTTATTGCTTTAATAGCCGTACCACAAATCTTAAATATCTTAAATAGAGCAAGAAAAAGTGCAGCTGAAGATACAACAAATGGTATTATAAAATCGGCTGAAAATTATGTAACAACTTTTATTTTAAAAAATAATGGTAGTTTTCCAGATGGAACACTCACTTTTGAATGTACAACCGATGGTTGTCAATTAAAAGAAACATTAGATGATAGTTATAATATGGATAATTTAACTACATTAGATTTTAAAGGAACAAAGCCAACAAGTGGAACAATAATAATCAGTAATAGTGGAAAAAATATAATTGCTAACAATTTAAATATAAATGGTTTTACTTGTATCTATGATGGCGAAAAATCAACATGCGGGGATTATAAAGATAGAGTAGTATTAAGTGAAGATTTTGATAAAAAAGGAATAGTAGGTGGATATGAAGGAGTAAAAGCAATAGTATATTTAGATCCAACCGATTTATCAAAAGAATGTAATGAGGAAAATTCAGATAGTACAATAGGAGTTAAAAAAGGCTGTATGAAATGGTATGCCTATAATGATGAAGATGGGAAATATACTATGATATTAGATCATAATACGACTGCTTCAACAGCGTGGAATTCTGAAGCAACATCTAGGGATAATAATGAAATTTTGGGAAAATTAACAAATGATACTATAGAAAATGGCTGGCAAGAATCTTTAAATCCAAGATTAATATCTGCAGAAGAAATCGCAAAAATTTGTAAAAAAACAAATTTTGATGCTAATCGGCCACCTAGTTCTTGGTTTTATTTTGAAGATTTAAGTCAAAATCAAGAAACTGGTCGTGGTGATATATGTTCTAAAAATGGCTGTAAATATGCCTGGTTATATGATCGAACAGATTATAATTGTACTGAATATGGCTGTTTAAATAATAGTAACAATAACAATATTAAAGATGCTAAAGGCTATTGGACAATTACACCTGTATTAGGATACTATTATAATACTGCTTGGAGAGTAAGTATTAATGGTTCGCTAAATGAATTAAGTGTACACTACACCACTTATGCACCTGGAATTCGCCCCGTTATAACAGTAAGAAAATCCGATCTTTTGCAATAGAAAAATACATTTATTAATTATTTTAAATAATTTATCAAATATGGTAAATTATTTTTTTTGAATAATTATACTTAAAGATTTTTAAAATCTGTATAACAATTTAAAAAATCTGTTAGAAATAAGTAGCAAATTAAAAAAATTAGTCATTTTACAATGAATTATATATATGATATTTTACTAAACGAAGGAGGAATTCATGAATATAACTTTGAAAACTAAATTAAAACCTGGAGAAATAATTCCATTAAACATGGATTTCATGTTTACTAATATCTTTAATAAAGAAGAAAATATCGATATATTAGAAAAATTCTTATCAGATTATTTTGAAATACCTTTAAATGAAATTAAAGGAAATGTAAAATTATTAAAAAGAAAATTACCAGTAAATAATAAAAAAGAAGCAAGTAATGAAGTAGATCTAATATTAAAATATAATAATCAATATATTAATATAGAAT
>CANQIS010000049.1 GCA_947624115.1 uncultured Bacilli bacterium | reverse complement strand
ATTTTATTGTTAATCGGACAAGGTCCTTTAATGGAAGAAATAAAACAAAAAGTAAATTCATTAAACTTAACTGATTCAGTCAAATTTTTAGGTCAAAGAAATGATGTTAATAAATTATATCAAGCAATGGATGTGTTTATTTTTCCTAGCCTATATGAAGGACTTGGAATGGTACTAATCGAGGCACAAGCATCTGGACTACCATGTATTGCTAGTACTGAGGTGCCTATTATTGCAAAAGTATTAAATAATACAGAGTTTATTGAATTAGAAGAACCAATAAATATTTGGATTAGTAAAATAAATGAAATAATTAATTGTAATAGAAAAATAGATTTAGAAATTGTTAGGAACCTTGGATATGATATAAAGATTGAATCGAAAAAATTAGAAAATGAATATACAAAGATACTTCAAAACTTTAAATAAGGAAGTGATTAATTTGAAAGATATTGCTATATTAACAAAATATTATAAAAATTATAATTATGGTGGAGTTCTTCAAGGATATGCCTTAAAAAGAGTTCTTGAAGAAAAGGGGTATACAGTTGATATAATTTCTTATGATGTTAACAAGAATCCAAATCCAATTTACAAATCTGTATATGAACAAAGTAAACAATATGGTGTTAAATCCGCAACTAATAAAATAATTGAAAAGTCAATTAGTAAATTTAAATTTCTAATAAAAAATATTTTGAATGATAGAATTATAAAATTTGAAGATTTTATGCAATCTGACACAAAAGAATACAATGATAGTAATATAGAAGAATTAAATAATGAATATAATATTTTTATAAGCGGATCTGATCAAATATGGAATCCAAATGCAGTTAGAAAACTATATCTTCAAAGTTTTGTAAAAAACGGAAAAAAGAAAATATCTTATGCAGCAAGTATTGGTAGAAGTACATTATCTAAAACTGAATCTGATATATTAATTCCATACTTAAAAGAATTTGATTTCTTAAGTGTAAGAGAAAATACAGCAATGAAATTATTAAAAAAATATGTTAATTCTAAAATAGAAGTGGTATTAGATCCAACTTTATTGTTAAAAAAGGAGCAATGGAATGAAATAAGTTCAGAACCTATTCATAATAGTCCATATGCATTATTTTATTTCTTTTCAAATAGTAAAAAAATTAGAGAAAAAGTAATGAATTTTTGTAAGTTAAATAATATTGATCTTGTTATGATTCCATATGCAAATCAACAATTTAATTTTAACGATAGTAGGGGTCCGGGAATAAGAATTAATAGTATTGGACCAAAAGAATTTATTTCAGCTATAAAAAATGCTGATTACATATTTACAGATTCATTTCACGGAGCAGTTTTTTCAATAATAAACGAAAAGCAATTCTTTGTATTTGAAAGAAATAAGAAAGAACATGTTTCTATGAATTCAAGATTATATGACTTATTGGATATTTTTAATTTAAAAGGTAGATTAATATCATTACATAATATTGAAAAAATTAATAATATAAAAGATATTAATTATAAAGAAGTAAATGATAAAAAGGAAGAATTAATAATAAAGTCAATGGAGTTTTTGGATAAGTCTTTAAAATAAACAAATAGGAGGAAAATATGAAAATATTAATTATCACTGCTGGTAGATATCCTGTTCCTGCAGTTAAAGGTGGTGCAGTTGCAAACTTAGTTGAGCATTTAGTTAATGGCAATTCAAATGAAAGGCAAACTGATTTGATTATAACTACTCCTTATGATAGCCAAGCGGA
This sequence comes from uncultured Bacilli bacterium, assembly GCA_947624115.1. Classification (GTDB taxonomy): domain Bacteria; phylum Bacillota_I; class Bacilli_A; order RF39; family UBA660; genus CAJLIR01. The sequence goes on along the minus strand of CANQIS010000049.1, from coordinate 10,511 downwards.
AAAAGAATCAAAAAAATATAAAAATTGCACATTTATATTTATAAAAATTCCAAAAATTTTGACAATGCTAGAAAATATTATTTATAAATCTTTAAAAATAATATTTAGAAAAAAGGACTTATTGCCAGTAAAATCAATGTTTTCATTTTCCATGTTTGTATTAAAAAATAGTAAAATTTTAAAAAAAAATAATTTTGATTATGTTATAGTTGAAAATACGGCTAGACTATTTTGGTGTTTTAAATTGTTTGAAAATAGAAAAAAATATAAAGGCAGAATATATTATCACTTACATAATGAGCCAAAGAAACTTGGAGGTTGTGAATCAATTATTAAAGAATGTAAAGCGATTATTTGTGTAAGTGAATACATTAAATTAACTTTACTAACAGGTAAAAATCAATTATGTATAAATGATTCTAATAAATTAAAAGTTCTATATAATTGCATTGATACTAATAAGTTTAAGAAAGCTTCAAATAACGAAATAATAGATTTTAAGAAAAAACTAGGTATTAAGAAAGATGATAAGGTAATTTTATTTTCAGGAAGGATAGATAGTGAAAAAGGAATTCTAGAAACATTAGAATCACTAAATTATATTAATACAAAAAATATTAAACTGCTTATTGTTGGTAGTAGTTTTTATGGAATGAATGTTAAAACTTCATTTGAAAAAAAAATTATAGAAATTGCAGAGCAAAATAAAGATAAAGTGATTTTTACTGGCTTTTTAGACTATTCTAAAATGCCATTAGCATATAGTACATGTGATATAGCAGTATTACCTTCCATGTGGGAAGAACCGGCTGGTCTAACAATTATAGAAGCAATGTCATGCGAAAGAGCGGTTATTACAACAAAATCCGGTGGTATTCCAGAATATGTAAGTTCAGAAACAGTAATACTTCTTGATAGAGAAAATAATATATCGGAAAATATTGCAAGAAATATTGATATGCTACTTGATAATGAAGAAAAAAGAAAAACGATGGGGTTAAAAGCAAGAAGAAGAATTGTAGAAAATTTTGATTCAAGTTTGTATATGAAGAGGTTAATTAAAATTATAAAAAATAATGGGTGATATTATGAAAATTGGTATTTTAACATTTATAGGTGTAGAAAATTGTGGAGCACTACTCCAAGCATATGCATTAAGTACTAAACTTACAGAATTAGGTAATGAAGTTGAGCTGATTAATTTAATATCAAATAATGAATACAATAGAAAAAATAATAGTGCGTTGAAGAATAAAGCTTTTTTAGCTAGAAAGATTTACTATTTATTTTATTCAAAAAGTATAAAGATTAGAAAAGAAAAATTTAATGACTTTAGAAATAATTATTTGCCAATTATTCCAAAAGAAAAGAAAATATATGAAAATGAACTAGAAAACAATTGCGAAAAGTATGATTACTTGGTATGTGGAAGTGATCAAATTTGGTCACAAGATCCAAAATTATATGATAGAAGTGATGCATATTTTATCAATTTTCCATATAAAGGTAAGAGAATATCATATGCAGCTTCATTTGGTGATAATTTGGATTATGTTGAAAAGATTAAAGAACATATAATTCCATATCTAAAAAAGTTCAATAGTATTTCAGTAAGAGAAGACGAGGCAAAAGAATTCTTAGAAAAAAATCAGATAAAATGTGAAGTAACAGTTGATCCGACAATGTTAATTTCAAAAAAAGATTGGGAAAAAATATCTATCGAGCCTGCTGAAAAGGAAGATTATATTTTATACTTTTCCGTTAATAGTAGGAAGTATTCAATTAATATAGCCAATAAACTATCGAAGCAAACAGGTCTTAAGGTTATAGAATTAAATCCTCATCCTAAATCATGGAACTCGGGCTTTAAAAAAAAATATGGAATTGGGCCACGTGAATTCCTTGGATATATTTCAAGGGCAAAATATATAGTTACAAATTCATTTCATGGAACTGTTTTTTCAATATTATTTAAAAAACCATTTCTAGCAGCATTTGATGAAAAGGATGGAAGAATAATAAAAGAAAATAGAAAATATACATTGCTTGAAAAATTGGAATTACAAGATTGTATTACAACTGAAAGTAAAAAAATTGATTTACAAATAATAAACAATATTAATTGGAAGAAATCTATTAAAGACCTGGATAAAATAAAAAATGATTCTATTTGTTATTTAAAAAAAAATATTACATAATGAGTGATACTATGATTAATTATGATATTAATAAAAAATGTTATGGGTGTTCTTCTTGTAAAAATATATGTCTAAAGAAAGCAATAACAATGGTTGAAGATAAGGATGATTTTTTAATTTCTAAAATAGACAAAGAAAAATGTATTAATTGCGGACTTTGTGAAAAAGTATGCTCTATAATTTCAAATATAGATAAAGTAATAGAAGAACCTTTATTAATTAATTCTGAAATGTTGAGAAATCTTTCATAACTAAAACTGTTGATTTAAGTGGTATAGCAAAAGAAAATACTGCGATAATTAAAACATTCAAAGCAAACAAAAATAGAGATGTATTTATAAACAAAATATTAAATAGTAATCCTTTTCCTGAAAAAAATCAGGGAAAAGACATAAAATGAAAGGTTATTTATCTAAATTGGTATATTAGCAACAATTAAAAAAGTAAGATATATAATCAAATATAGATAGTAGGTGATAAAAATGAATAAAATTGATTTTGTAATTCTATGGGTAGATGGAAATGACAAAGAATGGTTGAAAGAAAAAAACAAATACCAAACCGATAAAAAGTTATTATCAGCTTCAGCAAGTAGATTTAGAGATTGGGATAATTTACAATATTGGTTTAGAGGAGTAGAAAAGTTTGCTCCATGGGTTAATAATATATATTTTATTACATACGGTCATTTGCCAAAATGGTTAAATACAAAAAATCCAAAATTAAAAATAATTAATCATAAAGATTATTTGAAAGAAGCAAATTTGCCTACATTTAATTCTAATGCTATTGAATTAAATATGCACGAAATTAAAGGTTTATCAGAGCATTTTGTGGCTTTTAATGATGATATGTTTATTATAAAAAATGTTAAAGAAGATGATTTCTTTAAAAATGGAATACCTAGAGATGAGTTTGCAGAAAACCCACTTATATCTTTTGGTAAAAAAAGTCAAACAATTCATGCATGTTTGAATAATATTGATATTATTAATAGAAACTTTTCAAAAAGAAAAGTATACAAAAAACATTTCTTTAAATATTTTAATTTAAAATATGGATTAAGAATGTTTAGAACAATAATGTTATTACCTTGGTATGCGTTTTGTGGTATTCAAAGTCCGCATCTTCCAATATCATATTGTAAATCAACTTTTTACAAAGTATGGGAAAGAGAAAGCGATGTACTAGAAAAAACATGTAGTAATAGATTTAGAAAGTATGATGATGTTAGTCATTGGACAATGAGAGATTGGCAATTATGTGAAGGTAACTTTATACCAAGAAGCAGTAAATTTGGTAAATATTTTAATGTTTCGAAAGATAATACGAAAATTGTTAATCATATATTAAAGCAAAAAACAAAAACTATTTGTATAAATGATACAAATGATGATATAGATTTTGAGCAATCAAAAGAAGAAATAAAATCTGCATTTGAAAAAATACTGCCTGATAAATCTTCTTTTGAAAAATAGAAAAAGGAAAAAGATTATAAATGATACCTTATTTGACATTATTTCTGGTTGTATTATGTTTAACATTTTTTGCAGAATGTTTTCGAAAGAAACAAAAAAAATTAAGTTATTTTTTTGCATTTTTATCTATAATAATATTAACACTTTTTGCAACATTCAGAGCATATAGCGTTGGGACTGACATTAATGTATATGGATTAAAAATATTTAATTCTGCTTTGTCTTTTTCTAACTTTCAAAACTTTTTTTCAACAGTACAAAACGAACATTTATATTATGTTATTAATTACATTATCAGCCATATATTTGGGGACTTTAGGTTTTATCTTTTCTTTTATCATTTATTCATATCAATTATAGTTTATAAAATAGCATATAAAAGTGAAGAAAATTTGATTAATTATATTTTAGTATTCTTATTACTTGTATTTAATTCAACTTTTAACATTTTAAGACAATCAATTGCAATTTTTATAATTTTATACTCTTATCATTTTTTGAAGGAGAAGAATTATTTAAAGTATATTATAGCAGTACTTATTGCACAATTATTCCATTCATCTGCGATAATGTGTTTATCTTTTATTTTGATAGTGTTTGTTTCAAAATCAAAATATAAGTACTTATATACTATATTGTTTGCGTTGGGAATGGTTTTTGCAATGTCATCTATTGATAGTATTTCAACTACCTTTAACTTCAATAGTTTTGTTTCAGATAAATATATGAGATATATTATTTCAGATAAGAGTAATTTTAATGCAAAAATATTTTTTGTTAAAATGTTAATGTGTTTTTTGACTTTATTTTTCAGCAAGTTTTCCAATGATGAAAAATATAAAGAATTGACTTTGTTTCCAATAATAGATTTGGTTTTGTATTCATCAAGTAATTGGATAGTATATGGATATAGAATGTCATATTATACACTACCTTTCTACATTTTATTAATCCCTAAAATAAGTAGTAGTTTAAAAAACAAAGAATCAAAATTTATATATAATTTTTGTATAATTGGACTTATGATTTGCTATTGGGTAGTTAGATATTATATATATAAATATGATGGAACGATGCCATTTCTATTCTATTGGGAATAAAAAGTGAAAAAGGAGGACATCAAATGAGTAAAATAGGTATAATAACGATAGTTGATAATAATAATTGTGGTAATAGATTACAAAACTATGCGCTACAAGAAATTCTAAAAAAACTTGGTAATGATGTCTATACATTAAAGAATGAAACCTTTCTTAACTGGAATGAAAAATACTATGTAGGAAAATTAAGATTTTTAAATAAAAGAATAAAAAGCATTTATAAAATTAATAAATTTTTTAAAGAATTTAATAAGAATATTAATTTTTCAAATAAATATATTACTATAAAATCTAAAAATATTTCTAATAATTATGATTATTTCATTGCAGGTTCTGATCAAGTATGGAAACCAACTAGAAGAAGATTAAGTAAAATTGATTTATTAGGATTTGCTGAACCAAACAAGAGAATTTCATATGCAGCTTCATTTGGCTTAGAAAAAATAGATAAAAAGTATTATAAAACACTGCAAGAAGAGTTGCCAAAGTTTAAAGCAATATCTGTAAGAGAAGATGCCGGACGAGAAATAATAAAGGATGCTACTGGAATAAATAATGTTAGTGTTGTTTTAGATCCAACTTTATTACTTGATAGAAACGAATGGATCAAATTAGAGAAGAAACCAGCTGCTCTTACAGAAAAGAAATATATTTTTACATATTTTTTGGGAGATGAAAATATAATTGAGTTAGTTTCAAAAATATTTTGTAAAGATTATTCAATAGTTGACTTTTACAAAGGAAAATATGGTCCATCAGAATTTCTCTATTTAATTAATCACGCAGAGTATATCTTAACTGATTCATTTCATGGAACAGTATTTTCAATATTATTTGGAAAAGAGTTCTTTGTTTTTAATAGAAAACAAGAAGATTTAAATAATAATATGAATTCAAGATTAGATACTTTGTTAGGCAAATTTTCACTTAAAGATAGAAAAATAAATGATTTAGATAAAATTAATAAAGAATATAAAATAAATTATAAATATGTAGAAGAAAAGTTGAATGATGAAAGGAAAAAGTCACTAGATTTTTTAAGTACTGCATTAAAATATAAAATAAAATAAAGGAAGAGAGAAATATGACAGAAAGTAAGCAAAGAAAATTAGGAGCAATATTATCTTATGTTTCTATAATAGCAAGTACTCTGGTACAATTAATTTATACTCCTTTTTTAATTTCTAAATTAGGACAAAGTGAATATGGATTATATTCATTAATTAATTCAATAATTGGTTATTTAACAGTACTAGATTTAGGTTTTGGAAATGCAATAATAGTATATACTGCTAAATATAGAATGCAAGGTAAATTTTTAGAAGAACAAAAGTTACATGGAATGTTTAAAATTATTTTTTCAATTATAGGATGTATTGCTGCAGGTATAGGAATAATTCTATATTTTAATGTTAACACTTTATTTGGAAATTCTATGAATGCTCTTGAGTTAAGTGAAGCAAGAATAATGATGTTGATATTAGCATTTAATTTATTTATTACATTTCAATTTAGTATCTATTCGTCAATTATTAGTGCATATGAAAAGTTTACATTTCAAAAAATAATGGCTATTATAAATACATTGTTAAAACCATTGTTAATGATTCCATTATTATTATTAGGATATAAAGCAATAGTAATGACACTTGTTATTACATTTGTTAATATTATAGTTTTATTGTCAAATTACAATTTTTGTAGAAAAAAACTAAAAATTAAAATAAAATTTCTAGGATTTGATAAAAAATTATTTAAAGCCATTTTAGGTTATTCAATATGGATTTTCTTGGGAGTTGTTGTAGATAAAGTTAATTGGAGTGTTGATCAGTTTGTTTTAGGATCAGTTGCAGGAACAGTGGCAGTTTCAGTATATTCAGCTGCATCAACAATGAATCGTTTGTTTATTAATTTATCATCTGCAATTAGTACTGTATTGCTTCCCAAAATGTCAAAAATGGTTGCACAAAATGCAAGCAATGAAAAAATAACAAATGAATTTATTAAAGTTGGTAGAATACAATATTACATTATATTCTTAATGTGTAGTGGCTTAGTAATGTTTGGAAAAGAATTCTTTGTTGCTTGGATTGGTAAAAAATTTATTGATTCATATTATATCGCAATAATCTTGATTATTCCTTTGTGTGTTCCATTAATTCAAAATCTAGGGCTAAGCATAATGCAAGCTAAAAATATGCATAGATTCAGAAGCTTAGTATTATTTTTTATAGCGTTAGCAAACATTGCAATTAGTATTCCATTAGCTAAGGCATATGAAGGAATAGGAAGTGCAATTGGTACATCGTTAGCACTTATTTGTGGAAATATTATCATAATGAATATTTATTATCAAAAGAAAGTAGGAATTAATGTAATAAAATTTTGGAAAGAAATAGTTAAAATGACGATTCCATTCTGTATACCAATCATTATCATAATGATAATTAAACATTTTGTATTGTTACATGGATTTGTATATTTAGTGGTATTAGGTGGAATATATTCTATAATGTATGTGCTTGTATGCTATTTATTTGTAATAAATAAATATGAAAAAAGTATTATAGATAGTGTGTTAAAAAAGGTACACATAAAGAGGTAGATAATATGGTAGAAATATTAGAAAAGAATAAATGTACTGGATGTACAGCATGTATGAATATTTGCCCTAAAGGTGCTATTGAAATGGTAGAAGACAATGAGGGATTTAAATACCCGTTAATTAATCAAGATAAATGTATTGATTGTGGTTTGTGTAAGAGAACATGTCCAATTTTAAATACTAAAAGAAATGAATCAATTAATAAATGTTATGTTGGATACAATAATGATTCTAATGAAAGATTAAATGCATCATCTGGATCAGTATTTTCGTTAGTTGCCAATTATGTGTTGGATAATAATGGAATAGTAATTGGCGCTGCATTTGATGATAATAATCATTTAAAACATGTTGCAGTTGAAAAGAAAGAAGATTTAGATCCATTAAGAAAATCAAAATATTTACAAAGTGATTTAGATCATATATTTACATATATAAAAGAACAAATTAAATCAAGAAAAGTTTTATTTATTGGTACACCTTGTCAAGTTGCTGGTATTAAATCATTTATTAAAAAAAGTGATAATCTAATTACAATTGATTTATTTTGTTATGGTGTTCCAAGTCCTAAATTATTTGAAAAATATATTAAAGAATTGGAAGAAAAAAATAATGATAAATTAGTTAATTATGATTTTAGAGATAAGTCAACAGGTTGGAAAAAACATTCCAATAGAGCGAAGTTTGAAAATAAAGAAATTGTTATTAGTAGATATAAAAATAAATATATGAAATTATTTTTATCAGATATTGCACTAAGAAAATCTTGTTATAATTGTAATTTTAAATTAGGTAATAAGTATTCAGATATAACTCTTGGGGATTTTTGGTGTGTGAAAAAACACTACCCCGAAATGTATAATAAAGAAGGAGTTTCTGCAATTATTATTAATACAGATGAAGGTAAAGTAATTTTTGATAATATTAAAAATTACATGACATATAAAACATGTAATATAAAAGAAACAATCAGTGGGAATCAGTCTTTGATAAAATCAGCTACATTACCACAAAAAAGAGAACTGTTTTTCAAAGAATTAGAAACAACTAACATTAATGCACTAGAAAAAAAATATCGAAAAAAACATTTAATAGTTAGAAAAATAAAAAGTAAGTTAAAAATGTTTTTTTAACTTATGGAATTTACACTATTTTTGCATTTATTGATATAATTAAAATGTTATTATTAAAACAAGAGCTATTTAGTGCTTTTTAGATGTATAAAAATTTACAAAAGTGTGATAAAAATGTTAAAAAACTCTGCAAAAGTGTGAAAATTTATCTTAGAATTTCATGCAAAAAACTTCTATACACAAACCACAATCATCCGATTGCGGGGGATAGGTTTCGATAAGTCCAATTGCTATAAGATAAAAAAAACATCTTATCTAAACTATATAATAACGAAATACTTTATATGGCAACAAATTATCAAAGTTCTTTTAAAAAAGAATATCAAAAATTATTAGAAAAATATGATATGAAGTCTATGGAATATAAAAAGTTAAAATACGAATATCAACTGTTAAATAAAAAATTTAAAAATCGTAATAATCAATTAAAAATTGCAGTAGATAATTTTTAGTGAAATGCAAAAACAAAATATTAACCTTTACTAGATGAAAAAAAATAAAATCATTAAAAAAAAGAATGTTGAAATTTCTAGACTTAAAGTATTATTAAATGCAGATGAAATTAATGCTGGTGTCCCTACAAGTCAAACATCTATTAATAAAAAGAAAGTTATTCTAAATACAAGAGTTAATTTTAATAATTCCATTGGAGGACAAATTAGGTAAAAAAACATAAAATTAGAAAAAATAATGATGAATAATTTATTAATTATGAATTAGATAAATGTTAATGCTATAATGAGAAGTTAGCGGAAATTAGTTAAATATGTAAAGATGAGCTAAGCTATCGCTTTGTTTCTATTAAAAGAATAACCAATTTTATAAAATATTAATGTAAGTGTTGTCATAAGGAAATTCATCAAAATATACTAAATCCTTTAAAAGAAGGCAATCAGTGTGGTAGCGAAATACAATCGATTGCCTTATCTTTATCGAACAAAGAAAATGTATCAGTGAATAAAATTCGACGTATTATTCGTGGCTTTTCTCATGGAGAAATTGATATAAGAAAAGGATATATTTCGAAGTTACAAAAAAAAGCATCTATTAAATTGGGAAGCTTTAAAAAAGATCCATACATGAAATATTAAAATTAAAACTTTTATACTGTGCTGATACAGTTATAATGATTAATACAAATAGAGTTTGCTTTCGTTTTTTATGAAATGAAAAAGTTGCATATTATACTGCTCATAATCACAAAAATGAAGAATAAATAAAAAAAGACAATATTCTAAATACTCAAATGAAGTAACTGTAATAAGAATATAATTAAGATAAATTATAAATATTTATACACAAATTGAATGTAATATTTATATGATACATGATATAGAAAAATGTAAGAATATCTCATTCCATGAATAGTATGAAAGAATTAATTCAAGAAAAATATTTATGACATAAAATAAAATATAGATAAAGGTTGGATTGATAGTAATTATTAAATAATTTTGATGAACAATATAATGATATTTTACATAATGCACTAGAAGAATATTTGAATAAATCAAGGATACACTATTTTTAACAAGATGAACACTAATTAATAAACTATTAGATTTTAAAAGTAATTATTTCTTGTAGGTGTAAGACTTTTACTACAAATAGATGATAATCTAAGTTAGCGAGAACTTTGTTGTGTAAAGTCATGAGTGAAAATAGTAGTACAATTTCAAAATTAATAATAGGTAAAAAATTATTCAGATATAAAACATATATAGAAAAATGTTATAGAAATAAAATAAATCTTACAGATGCTTTAATTAGATTAATGGAAGATAATCCAATACAGTAGAAGAAATTTTAGCAAACAAAAATGATAAAAAAATTAATTTTCACCATTATTTAGTCTTAAATTAAAATTTATATTATAATTTGTTGTGAATAGAAACAAGTTTTGAATAAATTTTTTTAAATTTTTCATAATATTATTGACTTATGTTTAATTTATGTGTACAATTAAATTGTACGAAAGAAAGGAAGAGGAAAATGAA
>CANQIS010000048.1 GCA_947624115.1 uncultured Bacilli bacterium | reverse complement strand
GCACACCATCTTGCTAGATTACTTCTTTCTTCTTCATTGTACCACTTCTGCTTTCCTGTTACAAGTGAAATCATGTGTATTTCCATTTTTACATCGATTATATCGGTTAGTCTTTTTTTACTTATAATTCCATATTCTGTTTTTATTTCATCATATGTATTTGTAAAATTATTTAAATTTATTTGGATTGTATTATTTATATCTAAATAATTTGTTACTCCTCTTTTTAACTGTTTTGAATGAATTTTACAGGCATATAAAAAGTTTCTAGTAATTACGCCGGTTGATCTTCTTTCATTTGATAATTCTATATTAATATATTGATTATTATATTTTAGTATTAGATCTACTTCATTACTGGCTTCTTTTTTATTATTGACTGGTAATTTTCTTTTTAATAATTTTACATTTCCTTTAATTTCATTTAAAGGTATTTCAAAATAATCTGATAAGAATTTTTCTAATATATCGATATTTTCTTCTTTATTAAAGATATTAGTAAACATGAAATCCATATTTAATGGGATTATTTCTCCTGGTTTTAATTTAGTTTTCAAAGTTGTATGCATGAATTCCTCCTTCGTTTAGTAAAATATCATATATATAATTCATTGTAAAATGACTATTTTTTTTAATTTGTTATCTATTTATAACAGATTTTTTAAATTGTTATACAGATTTTAAAAATCTGTATATTTTATTATTCAAAAAAAATAATTTACCATATTTGATAAATTATTTAAAAAATATATTTTTTAATTTAAAATACCATAAAAGTGTAATATACATTTATTCTTGCTCTATTTTAAAATATTTAAATTTAGCGAGTTTTTTATTAAAATAATTACTACTATATTATAATTAAGCTAATAATTCTATTAAACTCTTATCTATTTGCTTTATTTACATCAAAATAAACGCATGTTTGTTTCATACGTTTTTCATGTATTTTAATATTGTAATTGTTCTTTTATAAATAACCCACTAGGCGATAAAAAATTGTCGTCATATATGCCTTGTGTTTTCGTATTGGCTTTTAAAATAGCAGACGATTCATCTTTATCGCATAATGACCAATTAATCCAACTGATATTATTTTCGTTTAGGAAGGTTAACCATTTTTCTGATGATTCTTGATAAAATCCACCTGTTCCACTAGCATCGCTAGTTCCCCATTCGCTTACAAAAATTGGAATATCATTATCAATAGCTTTTTTAGCTTTATTCATCAATTCTTCTTTATGAGTTCCAGCATAGAAATGCAGAGCATACATAGTATTTTGATCATTTATTTTATTATTGATTACTAAATCGACATCTTGACTATAATTTGATGTACCAACAATAATAATAGCGTCATCATCATTTTGTCTTATTTCAGAAATTATGGTTTCGGCATAAGGTTTTATATCTTGTTCCCATGTAACATTACCATTTGGTTCGTTACATATTTCGTATATAACATTTGGTTTATCATAGTAAAGTTCTGACATTTCTTGAAAGAATTGTTTTGCCTCTATTATATGATTATTTGGATTATTATCGTGTAAAATATGCCAATCAATTATTACATATAAGTCAAGGTCGATGGCGACATTTACAATTTCAATAACTTTATTTTTAATTGTTTTATCAGTAATATAGCCTCCTTCATCAGTGTACATAGCAATTCTAAAAACATTAATATTCCATTCATCACGTAATTGTTTTAGAATATCATAATTTACATAGTCTTTAAACCATTGGATACCATGGGAACTAATTCCTTTTAATTGTATTTTTTCATGATATTGGTTAGTTAAATTTGCTTCTTCAACTGATAACTGTCCATTATAACTAACTAAATTATTTTGATTTACAATTTGATTATATTTAGATTGAAGATCATCTAAATTAATTTTTTGGTCGCAACTTATTGTAGATAATAATATTAGTAGTATTAATAGTATTCTTTTCATTTAACTTCCTCTACTATATATCCTTTATTTGTTAATAAATCGACAATACCATTTTCTGATATAACGTGGGCAAGCCCAACTACACAAAAAACATTTTTTTCTTCTGACATATATTTTTCTAAAGTTTTAGCCATATTGTAATTTCGATCATAGATTAAGTTATTATTATAATCTTCTAACATTTTTTGTTCTTCAATTGTATAATTACTATAATCATCTTCTTCAGTTAACAATGATTTAATTTCTTTAGCGTCACCTTTTTTCCAGCTTTCATAAATTTTTTTTAATTCTTCTACATTGGCATCATAATTATCGATATAATCTTGTAATAATATACTTTCTAATTCGTCTGGAACATTTAATAATAAGTTATATTGAAATTCAGCAGTTTCAACTTCTAGTATGTCTTTATTTTGTTCTTTAGCTAAATTTAAAAAGTGCATATCTATTCCTTTGTTTGAATCAAGACTCGCATCTTTTATGACCTCATTTTCTAGAAGTGATTCGAAGAATATAGGTTTGTAATTATCATATAAAGAATTGTAGACATTTTTATCTTTTAATAAAGAAACCATAGAATTATATAGTTCCTCTGGTATATGTTGATTAATTGTAGTACCATCTGAATAAAGCATTTTTTGAGCTAAATCTAATTGTAATTTATAATTGTTATTTAATGCATTAATATCAACTTCTACTGCTAAGTAGTCACTATCGTTAAAAGCATCCATAACTTTTTTATTAATAGGATAGGCAGTGTCATCAGCAGCATGAATAGATCCTAGTAGATAAATAGTTGTATCAGTTTTTGTGTTAGTGATTTTATAAAGCAGTGGATTAGTAACTTGTTCTTCTTTTTGGTGAAAACAACCTGTTGTAAGTAATAATAGTATAGGGATAATAATAATTATATTAATTTTTTTCACATTTTTCTCCTATTCACTAAATGTTTTTAATAACTCCATCGTTATATGGTAGTAGCCTAAATCAGTTATATGTAAACCTTCTTTGGTGTACGCTAATTTTAGTTGATTGTTATCATCAATTAATTTATCATGTACATCTATATAATTAATATCATTATTTTGACAATATTCTTTTAAATAGCCATTTACTTCATTTATTTTTTCATTACTTCTATATTTATATATACTACTATCAATTTTTTCATCATCAGTACTATTAATTGGTAATAAAGATAATATATATATTTTAATATTTTGATCGTGTTTTTGTATTTCTTCGGCAATGGCTTTTATATTTTCAAAAGTTTCTTTTGGAGTATATTGTAAATGAATGTCATTTGTTCCTAACAATATATATACTCTATTGGGATTATATTTATACACTGTTTCGTCTAATTTTGTTTTCATTTCTTTAGCTGTTATACCATTTATTCCACTATTGATGACGTTATAGTCCATTAAATATTCATCAGAATTATAGAAATCAAAAAGTGAATCTCCTAATAATACATAAGTTTCATCTTGAACAGGTGGTTGCTCATCCACAATAGTATTATCAGAAGCATTGGTATTATATCTAAATTCATGTTTTAGAAAAATAAAGTCTAATACCATTATTATTAATAAAAATAATGTGCAAAATTTCCAAAAGCGATTCTTTTTAGTTTTAGAAGTCTTTGGTGTATAAAAATTGAATATATCTTCAATTTCACTTTTTTTATCATTATCTAATAGTAATTTTTTATTACGATTTATTTCATCGGAGTAGAAATTATTGTTTTCTGTTTGATAATTTTCATAATACTTTTTTTCTACTCTGCTTTGATAAAAATTGGAATTATTATTTTCATCATCACTAGTTTCTATTTTTTTTGCTTCTTTATTTTCTTCATAATTAAAAATATGTTTATACTGTTTTTCTAAATTATCTAAGGAGAGATCTTCCTCTTTAGGATCGGATAAATTTGTATATGTTTTTTCCATTCTACTATATGTATTATAATCTTTTTCTTTCTTGGCATTTTTTTCTGTTAATATTTTGGTTGAACTATTGTTATTATTTATTTGATTATTATATGTATACCTATTTTTATTATAAACATTTTGTTGTTTTATTTTATTTTTTTGATTATTTTTCTTTTTTTTATTTCCTTTTCCCATTTTCGCACCTCCTTATTTTTGTCTTATTTTTAAATAATGAATGAAGCCAAGTAAAATATTTTTATATTTGTCGTCAATGGTTAAATTTTCAATAGTTTTAATACTATCATCAAATAGTTGATTCATCATATTTTGTGCATATTCTAGAGCTTTTGATTCGATAAAGATTTGCTTTACTTTTTCTATTTCAACTTTAGTTATATTTTTTTTACCATAATATTTATTTAAAGTAGTTAAAAATTTTTGATTATGATTGTGTATATATGAATACATAATTGTTTGTTTAAATTCACTAATATCGCTATTAGTTGATTTTCCTATATATTTAGCATTCCCAAATATGCCAATAATATCATCTTTTATTTGAAAGGCTAAACCAATTTTTTCTAAAATTGTTTCAAATTTTTGTATTTCTTTATCATTTGTATTTGCAAGTAAACAACCAAGATTAAATGGTCCAATTATAGTATACCAAGCTGTTTTTAGACGATAAATTTCTAAAATATCATCTTCGGTTACATCTTTTTTACTACCGTATTGAATATCATAAGGTAACTTCACATCTATTATTTCACCTTTTATAGTATTGATGACAATATCATTGTAATATGTTAGGATTTTACAAATGTTGTCATTTTGTTGATAATTATCAAGTATTATTTTATTTGCAAAGTAAAATCCTAAATCACCTATACAAACTCCTAATGAATTTGCAATATGATTACCTATTTTATTGTTTTTATTTGTAAATTCTTTTTCATAAATTGTCGGTATTGTATCTTTACCTCTTCTAGTGTCAGCTTCATCGATAATATCATCGTGGATTAAAATTGACGTTTGAAAGGTTTCATACGCTAAAGCAAGTGGTAAATATGATTGGTCAGCTTTATTTGACATAAGTTTATAACCAAGACTAATTAAAGTAGCTCTTAAATATTTTCCACCTTGATTAACATTAATTAATTTTTGAATTGCATCATAAACAATTGAATTGTCTTTTGAATTTAAAAATTTTTGATTATAATTTGTTATTTCTTGTTCAAAAACATTTTTTTCTTCACAATAGAAAAGATAAAATTCAATTAGATTTTTGTAATCGATTATTTCAGACTTTGGGGTTGAAGCTCCACCTGTTATACCTATTTTAGTATTGTAATTAATTTTATTTTTTTTTAACCAATCAAGTAGTTCATCCATAGTAGATATTTTAATTGATGGACATATTGTTGCACATAATTTGTATAATTCTTCAGTATTAGAACTGTTTTGCCCACCAATTATTATCATGTAGTCCATTTTTTTTGCTAGCTCAACGGCGTATTTTTGAATTAATTTTTGGGCATTACAAATAGTATTAATGAATTCAACATTTTTGTTTTTTAATTTTTCTTTTATTTTTGTAGCAATAGATATTGCTAATTGTTCATTAAATGTTGTTTGGCAAATAACAAGAACATTTTCCTTATTTATTTCCAAATCATCAACATCTAAAAGACTGTCAATTATCTTGGCTTTATTTTGACACCAACCATTACTACCACTGACTTCTGGATGATAATCTCCATTTTTTTCCTTTTTTCCTATTATGATAATATCATAGTTTTGGTAATATTTTTCTTTGATAATATCATGTATTTTTAAAACATTTTTGCATGTAGCATCAGAATACTCTATATTATTATTATTCAAATATTTATAGGTATCCTCACCCTCACCATGGGATCTAATAACAACGATAGTATCTTTATCAATATTTTCTAAATTATTAATGCATTCAACATTTTTTCTTTTTAAGTTTTCCATAACTTTTTGATTATGTAATAATTCTTTGTAAACAACTATTTTTTTATTTTTCTGCTCATATAATTTATTAACTGTATCAATAGCATTTTGTGCTCCGTTACATGTTCCGTATATTTTTGGAATATAAATCATACTATCACCACTTCTAACAACTTAAATTTTATCATTATTGCATTTCTATATCAATGTAAATTGATAATTGTTTTAAAATGTTTACAGTGTAATTAACATTTATTTTATTTTTTTGACAAGTGTATTTTGTTTTTCTTCGATTTGTTCTAAAATATTACAATATTGTCTTATTGAGTTAGTATATTCTTTAAGATTGGTGTAATTTGGATTTAAGTTAAGTTCATATTGTTTGCTTAATGATTGAATGCGGTATTCAATTTCTGTACTTAAAATATCAATATTATCTTCTTGTCTATTTATATTATCATAAAAGCATGTATAAAAGGCATCTATTAATTCTTGATTGTTCATCTTTTTTGCACTTTCAATAAGATTTAAATAATAATAATAATTTTTTAACATAATTTTACTCCTTTAATAAATAATTTTTTCTTTAGAATATATATTTTAATACATAATTGTTGGTAAGGCAAGTTAAAAAGAAAAAAAATTTAAAGTTTTGCTTTAAATTCTAATTATTATTTTATATCTGGTAAACTTAAAAGTATTCTTTTTCAAAATAATCTTTTTATTTTATAGTTATCAAAAATTTCAACTACTTATAAAATATCAATCTTGTTCTTTAACTTTATTGATAATATGTATAATAGTTTAAATAATTTTCATTTTGATATTTTTTTTTTGAATTTTTTAATTTAATTTTTTTATCTAAAATTTCTAATTGATTTTTAGCAATGTTTTGAAAATGTTTTATATCTTTTTCATTAGAAGTATTTTTTACTTTGTTTCGATAGTTATGAACTATTTCTTGTTGCTCACGCCATTCTGACATGGTGTAATCTGTAATATCAAATTGATGTAGAGTATCATCTAACCAGTTACAATAGTTGAATTTTTTTTCTTCTAAAGTTATTTCTTGATTTTTGGATTTATTTTTTTTTCGCTTGTTTGTTTTTTTATTGTTTACTTTTTTTGTGCTATTTTTTTCAGTATTATTGTTCAACTCTAATGAAAGTTGAATTTTTTCTTCTTTTTCGGTTTGGTTATTTTCTAGTTCATTATTTGTATTAGTTTGATTATTTGCTTGCTTAGGCTCATTTTCTTCAAATAAAAATTTTAAATTATTGACATTATTGTTTAAAATTTTTAATTGTTCTTGCCATTTGTTATTTTGTGTTTCAGTTTTTTCTAAATCCATACTATCACCTACTATCTATTTTATAGTATATCATGAAATTCATACATATAGGTGATTTATTTTTTATTTTTTACATTTTATTTACGTTTTTTAATTCTTTTTTTAATTGTTCAATATCGAGGTAATCATATCTGAATTCTTTTTCTTTTAATTCGTCTGGAATGTATTCACTATATTTATTTTTTAAGGTAATATTTTCTAGTTTAATATCTTCTATTTTTATTTTATCTTCAATTATTTTAGCAATTATTTTTTCAATAGTATTATTTAAGACCAAAGATGTTATTTTAATGCCTAAAGGAATCCCATTGATATTAATTATATTATTATCTATTTTTTCATTTTTTAAAATATATGATAATGTTGTTAATGATTTTGTTCCTAGAAATGGTAAAATTATTTTATTATTATCTTTATCAGATATCATCATTTTTTCTTTTAAACCTAGTTTTTGAAATTTTTTACGGTTCTCTATTAGCAATTCTTTAGCATTTGGTTGCAAATAGTTATATTCTTCTTCGGAATTTAATATTTCTTTTATTTTATTGATTATTTTGGCATCTATATTTGCTGATGTATCAGAACTCCAAGTAAATTTGGCATCCCCACTACTTGGTTTGGTATATATTTTAAATTTATCTTTATCGATATTGGTTACTTTCCATGTTTGACCAGCTAATTTTATTTTATCACCTTTTTTAACATTTTCAGTAATAGTTCCTAGTTGTTTTGAATCACCATAAACGACATATTCTAATTGGTTTTGAAACACAGAGAAAAATTTATAATTATTGACCATTTTGTCAATTTCATTACCAATTATTAATTCTTTTTCATCAGTCATTTCTAGATGTTTATTTTTTAACATATTAGTTAGTAATAGTTTATAGTCCTCTTTTGTAATATTTTTAAATGTATTAATTGACAGCATGTATTCGGCAAGTTTTTTTGGTGTTGTACTAGTTATTGACATAAGATGGCTAATTGTTTGGTGATATAAAATTTCGTATGGATATTTACAGGTTAATAATGGCTCTACCCATTTTTCTTTTAAATAAATTTCAATTATTGCAATACACATAATAATATCAAAATCGATATTTTCATATTCGTTTTCACTTTTTTCTTTTTTACTTTTATCAAATAAAAATAACATAATTGACTTACCATTACGTCTTCCTGTTCGCCCTAATCTTTGAACAAAACTTGAAACGCTAAAAGGTGTACCAGTTTGAATAATTCGATCTAAATTTCCTAAATCAATTCCAAGTTCTAAGGTTAGCGTTGCACCTGTTACAATTTTTTTATCGGTATTTTTCATTAAGTATTCGGTATTTTCTCTTAATGATTTATTAACACTACCGTGATGGGTATAGTAAATATCTTCTGTTTTTTTTGTGTTAGCTATTTCTTTTAACGTGGCAATATTTTCTTCAACATCAGCCCGCGAATTAGAAAAAATAATACATTTTTGGTTTAGAGAATTTTTATATAAGGATTCGTAAAAATCTTCTTTTTTATCAAAACTATCTACACAAAGACTTATAATTCTTTTTTGACTAGCGACAACTGGTGTAATACATTTTTTATTTGTAGAACTATTTAGCCAGTTTTCAACTTCTTGGTAATCGCCTAAGGTAGCTGATAATCCAATTCTTCTTGGTTCTTTATTGATAATTCTAGATAGTCTAGTTAAGCATGATTCTAATTGTAGACCACGTTGTGAGCCTATAAAGTAATGAACTTCATCAATAACAATGTATCTTAAATCGGCTAACATGGTAGCAACATCTTCTTTTTTATTCATGAGAAGTGCTTCTAATGACTCAGGTGTAATTTGGATAATACCATTTGGTTCATTGATCAATTTTTCTTTTTTATTTTGATTGGAATCGCCATGCCATTTAGTTACTTTAAGATTTGCTTCTTCCAATAAGTCATTTAATCTGGTAAATTGGTCATTTATTAGGGCTTTTAGGGGACTTATATATAAGATACTGACTGTTGGTGATGGATTGTTATATATATCAGTTAAAATTGGTAAAAAAGCGGCCTCAGTTTTCCCAGAAGCAGTTGATGAGGTAAGTAAAAGATTTGCATCACTATTAAAAATTACGTCGCAACTAGCAATTTGAATTTCTCTTAATTCTGTCCAATTATTGCGATAGATGTAATCTTGAATAAATGGGGCTAATTTAGAAAAAGTATTGTTTTTCATAATTCAAAATCCGCAAATTCAGTATTTATTTCTTCATCGGTTGTATCTGATTCAGCATATTTAAAATTTTCGCCATTGATAATTTCTAATAGTTTTTTATCAGGATATTGATATAGGGTATTTAAGATTTCAATGTAATCTCTAATTACTTCACGGGGGGTTATATGTTCATCGGCACCAATTCTCGCATATTCTGTTTTGATAAATTCTATCATATCATTTTGGGTAATTGTAGTTTGATAATCATATAAACCACAATGTATAAAGGTTAGTTTTTCAATTAAGATAGTCATTTCTTCTTTAGTTAATGGCTTTAATCTAATAATAGGTGCTAGAAAGTCGCGACAAGAATCATCGGAAAAACGACTATCTTCTAATCTTGATTTTAGGGCTTCATAGCTAAATATACCACGTTTAGTATCTTCCACGCATTGAATAGTACCACTCATAATTATACCTAAGTATCTAGCTTTACCTTGAAGGGTATCATTATATAGTGTCAAAATTTTTTCATAATTATATTGTCTAGCAACTTGATTGGGAATTTTATATATATTTACTAGTTCGTCAATTAGCATCATCATGCCTTTATAACCAGCCATGACTAAAAATTCGGCAAAAATTTTTATGTATTCGTACCAGTCTTCATCGCTAATAATTAGATTAATTCCTAGTTCTTGCTTTGCTTCTGTTTTATTATTATATTCGCCTCTTAACCATTTTAATGCCATATTTTTTTGTTCATCATTGGATTCACAATATCCTCTAAAATAGATATTTATAATTTTAGCAAATTCAAAACCATGAACTAATCCTTCGATACAACTTATTTTTTCGTAAATTTTGTTTTCCATAAAACTCATAAATTTTATATCACTTGGAGTTATATTTTGCTCATTCATAACGTCATTTTGAATGCTTGAGAGCCAACGTTCTAGGATTAGTGGTAATGCCCCACCATCAGGTCTTGTTTTTGTTGACATATTTTGAATTAATTCGCGATAGGTAGCAAGCCCCTGTCCTTTGTTTCCAACTAATCGTCTATCTGGTGATAAATCTGCGTCAATGACAACAAAACCTTTTTCCATAACATGTGATCTAATAGTTTGAAGTAGGAAGCTTTTTCCACTACCATATTTTCCGATAACAAAACGAAAAGTTGCGCCTCCGTCTTCAATAATATTGACATCGTTTAGTAAAGCATTGATTTCGTTTTCTCGACCGACTGCAATATAACCTAACCCAGTTCTAGGTACTACACCTCCTTTTAATGAATTCATTAGCATGGTCGCTATTCTTTTTGGAATTTTTTCATTCATATTATTTTCCTCCTTGTAATTTTTCTTTGATGGAATCAATATATTCTGCATAAATAATAATTTCTTCTTCATAATCTTCTAATAAATTATCACCAATTATTTCTAAAGCCTTGCTGTTGATATTTTCAATCATAATTTCGTATAATATATTATTTTGTTTGCAGAAATTTATTAATTCTTGTTTTGTTTTTAAACTTATAATCATAGAGATAAATTCTATTTCTAATTTATTTAAATTATCTATAAGATTTGTAAAAATATCATTCGAATTATTGGTATACTTGGTAATTATTTCTTCTTTAATTTCATTGTTCGCTGGTTCTTCTTCAATAATTAATTTTTCTTGAACACGATTTGATGAAGCTCGAATGCTTTCAAATTGTTTGGAATCAATAATAATATTTTTTTTATTTTTATCTGTTAAGTAATTATTTATTTTTGTTTTATTTTCAATCAAATATTTTTTCGTTGTAATACTAATAATATCAGTAAAATTTTTAGTATTTATAATTTGATATAAATTTTGATTATCTTTAATTTGGTCTAACATATTTTCATTTATTTTTAAATTGCCATTAATTTTTAAACATTCTCTTAAGGTTATATCTAAATTTTTTAAAATATAACCCATTAAATCTTTTGAATAATCTGATATAACAAATGTTTCTTTTAGATAGTTTTTTTGTATTTTGTAATATTTTTCATGATTATTAAAATTGAAAACAAAATCTTTAGTAAGTGGGTTATGGTAATAAATAGCTTTATCAAATGGTTGCCAATTTGTTTTTTTTATTCGACCAAATAGAATGTCATTTAATGAGTAATTAAATTGATGTAAGTATTTATCTAAATTTTTTAGTATGTTTGGAATTATCATATTAACTAAAAAAGAATATTTGTGTTCCATAATTTTACTTTTTAAAATATGATAATTAGAATTTTGATCGAAATAATTTAGTTTATTTTCATAATTACCAAGTAATATTTCATCAATAATTTCATCATTTTGTTCTTCAATTGGCAGTTCTTCTTTTATGAGATTATAATTTATGTTTATGTTATTGATAATATAGTAATCTTTTATCCAAATATTTAAATATTTATCAATTGTGTTATCAAATTTTCGATAATTTTGCCAAAGTTCAATTATTTTATTTAAACCATCAATGGAATTTTTGACACCAATTTGATTAATCAACTCATAGATATATAATAAAACGTATGGTTTTTCTGTTTGATTATAAATTCCATTTCTTACTTGAGTACGCCATGAGAAGAAACTTCTTAGTTGATAAACATTTAAATCATTATAAGTAGGAGAAGATTGATTGCAAGTAATATTGGTATCATACTGATCAATATAATCTACCATAAAGTTGCCCTGTAAATAAAATAATTTTTCTTTACTGTAATCATTTTGTTTGTTTAAATTAATATTAGCCATAGCTTGCATTTGTCTAATTTGAATTAATTTTTGTTTATTATGAATGAAATCTTCGGTTTGATTAAATTTTTCATTACTATATTTTAGATTCTTATTGGATGGTATTTCAATCTCTTTGAATATTTGGTTTGATTTATTTATTTTATTTTTAACTTTTTTTGTTGTTTTTTTCTTCTTTTTTCTTTTGTTTTTTTTATTGTTTTTTAAGGAACTGATAATAATAAATAATAAGACAATTATAGCTAGTGGTCCACTTTGTGCAACTCCTTGAATTAAACTTAGAAAAAAAATTATGCCTATAATTATAGTAATTAAATTCATATTATCACCATCGTTCATCATGTTTATTATATCAAAATAATGTCGAAAAAAAAAGCTTATGTACATATATGCTCAGGTTAAAAACATGAAAATAATTTAAGACATAGAATTATCCTATATTTTATAATGGTTAATCTATGTTTTTTTATTTAAAATTTACTTTTTTAACTTAATGATAAATAACACATTAAATCTACCAATGATT
>CANQIS010000047.1 GCA_947624115.1 uncultured Bacilli bacterium | reverse complement strand
ATAGTACGTTCATCAGTTGAAATTTCAATATAACTTTGATTATCAGTATCAATTTGAACTTCATTATTCATTTTTTTTACACCTCCCTACTAATTTTATGTGTAATATTAATACACATAAATCACTAAAACAAATATAGCAGATTAAATGTGTATTGTCAATACACAAAATGATTTTTTTTTGAGTATTATTGATACACTTTAGTTGTGAGGTGAAAAATGAAAATAATAGCAAATAATTATACACCAGGAGAAATAATAAAAATAATAAGACAATGGACAGAATTAAATCAAAAAGAATTCGGAAAAACAATAGACAGAGGAAGGGACGCAATAGCAAAAATTGAAAGCGATAAAAACAAAATAAGTTTAAACAAATTAATGGAGATAGCAAAAAAACACAACATAGTTATAACAATAGAAAGAAAATAAAAAAAATTCTAACTAAACAGTTAGAATTCAAATATGCAAATCTAAAAAATCATGGTCATTATAGACAAGCACGTTTTCATACGAAAAACGTGCGTTTTTTTAAAAAATTTTTATCGAGCAAAAGAAGTATTTACCAATTTATTTTTTTTAGTACATTTGCAGACGTTGGCTATTGACATTTAGTACACCGGACGGTGACGAAAAGTGGGTAGCGAAAGGTGTCACGCTACGAGGAAGATGAAAAAAGGCTACCTTATTTGTATGAAAATTTTTTTAATTCTTAAAAAAATTTTCTTGGGTTCCGTGCGCGCCACCTTAACCTCAACTAATTTATTCCATGGTTTATTGACATTCTTTTCCGTTTTTTGGTCCTTTCGACACTGTACGAAAGTACGAGAAAGGAGAATGTTTATGTGGGAATATGTATTTGATTACGGTTGCGGAGTTGATATGGAGTTAATTCTACATTTTGACTCTGATGAAAAGGCGGCAGATTTTGCCTTCGAACACAAGGTTGTCGCCTATCGCATAGCCGACGACGAGCTGGTTAATGTATCCGAGGCTTATGAGGAATACTTAATCGATAAGTATAGCGATGATGAAACAATCGGCTATGCAGATCGACAACCTTTAGATTATGACGAAGTGTAGAGAAACTTTCTCTCACTTTCGTATCATCTTATTATACCAAAAAACTCCATTAGAATGTCAATAACTTTCACGGCATAAAGTTGAGGAGGTGGCGCGCACGAAACTCGGTTGCCATTTTTTCTGCAAAGAGGTCAGCGTTCCACTTTTTCGCACTAAAGTAGAGCGTAACACCGTCCGACTAAATGTCAACAGTATGCAAAACCCCAAAAAATAAATTGGTAAACTAAAGCTAAAATTAAAAAAAAACATGATTTTTATAGATTTTATATGATATACTAATTATAGTATTAGCAGATATAAAAAAAATTATAAACTTTATATTATGTTAACTAATTAAATTTTGAAAACAATTAAAATAGTTTTAGGAGTGATTTTAAAATGGATTTTATCAAAAGTATTTTTAGATCTAGTGTTGGAAAATTATTATATGCTTTTATTGCGTTAATAGTTGCTACAATTGTTATTGTTATTTTAGCTTTATTTTCATAATTATGTATAATATAAAATTAATTGACAATAATATTATTGGGTGATCAAGATGAAGAAAAATAGTAAAATGCAATCAAATGCTAATATTACTAATAAAAATAACAATAAAATTAGTAATAGTGCTAACAGTAATGCTCGTAATAGCGAGAACGTTGGATTCACAAATGAATCAAACAATAATATTACTGACTGCAAAAATAATGGATTTAATTCTGATTGCAGATAACCCAATAAAAAGGAGACATAAAGTCTCTTTTATTTTATCAATTTATATTGTTCTAAAGCCACTGCTAATTGATCAGGACATGATGTTGGTTTATTACGACATTTTATATTTTTTAATATCGAAATAATTTCATCAATATTTCTACCAACACATAATTTTGCAACACCTTGAGAATTACCAGGACAACCACCTATTATTTCTACATTCTTTATTATGTCATTATCAATCTTAAAAATCATTTCAGATGAACAAACACCTTTAGGTTGATATTTAAAAATTTTTTCCATCAAACACTCACCTACTCTATTTTACAACGATTTTAGTTAAAAATAAAGTGATTGATTGACATAAATAAAATTCCAAATAAAAATAATATAATCACTAATTTTTGATAATTATATTTATTGGCAGTTGGTAATAATTCATAAATTGCTATATGTAACATAATGCCAGCAATAATAGAAAATAATAAACCCATAATAGTATCGTTAATTAAAGGTTTTAAAAATAAGTAAGTTATAGCGGCACCAAATAATTCCGATAAACCCGATAATGCAGTATAAATAATTGCCTTCATTTTACTATTTGTAGCATAATAAATTGGAACCGATATACTAATACCTTCTGGTAAGTTATGAAGTGATATAGCAATTGCGAGTGAAATACCTAATTTAATATCAGCATTACTTGCCATAAAAGTGGCCATGCCTTCAGGAATATTATGAAGAATAATTGCTAACATCGAAAATATTCCTACTCTATATAATTTATTATCTTTCTCAAATTTATTACTTGGTAAATATTTATCAATACTCCAAGATAATATTAAACCTAAATTAATCCCTATGAGCATTAATAAAATCGTAACAAATAGATTATACTTGTTTGTTAATAAAGAATACGATTCTGGTAGTAAATCAGTAAATGATACTGTAATCATGACAGCAGCTGCAAAACTTAAAGAAGCACAAATTATTTTATTCTGATCATGATTTTTGATAAATATTACAATACTACCAACTAAAGTTGATAGTCCTGCCATAGTAGTTAACAAAAATGCTGAAATAGTTGCTTTGTCCATATAATTATCACCGATAAATTATATGCTATTAAGTTAGTGTTTATTTAATGTTGTCAAAAAATAATAATTAAATATAATCATTTTACTAAATTTTCTTAAAAAGCATTGATTTTTTTTTCATTTTATTCTACAATAATATTACAAACCTTATTAAATAGTTATGCATTTATTTGAACAGGAATAAAGCTTTAAGCTAAAATTCAAAATTCTGTAGCATTTTTATACTACTTACTTCTATATCTTGAGTGCATTTAAGCACTAAAATGTTAACTGTTCTAGCAAACTTATTTAAAGAGGTTTGTTTTTTTTATTATATTGTAAAAAATCATCTATTAAATATTTAATTTATTCAAAACTAAAATTAATTTTGCCATCACTGTCTAAAACTAAATAACTTGAAAAAACTTTACCATTTTTTGATATAAAACCATTTATTTTAAATGTTTTTTTGTTATTTAATAAATCAATTACCATTTGCTTAGATATTACCCTTTTACAAATAACAAAGTTAATTTTAAAATTACATCCTTCTTTATAGCCTACACAACCATAATTATATCGTGTTTTGACGACATTTTTACCACATAATGGACAAATTCCTACTACATCATTAAAAAAGCCGGTATCATTATTTAAACCATTATTATTACTTTTATCAAAAACTTTATTTATTTCTTTTTTTGTAAGGTCTACTACTTCATCAATTGTCATTTCACCATGAAAAACTTTCTTTAAACCTTGTCCTAAATTACTAGTCTTATATTTATCCATATTAATATTCATTTGACTTAACGATTCAATTAAATACTCACCACCAGGTAAAATATAGTAAACATCTTTTTTTAATTCGATATATTTACTTTTAATAGCGTTATCGATAATACCTGTTCTTGTTGCTTCTGTACCTAATTCTAATCCTTCAAAAATAGCTTTATATTCTTCACTATCATCTTCATTTTCTTCATCAATTTTATTTTTATCATCTTTAAAAGGATTTTTTAAATAATTATTTAATGTTTCAATCGTATAATGTTTAGGTGGATTTTTTTTCTTTTCTTTTGGTTCAAACTTAATATTAACCTTATCATTTATATTTAAATTAGGTAAAATCTTATCATTTTTACTATATTCATCATATTCTGTCCAACCTTTTTGAATAATAATATTTCCTTTTAATATAAATTCTTCCAAATTACCTAATTTAATTTTAATTTCTGTTTTTTCGATTTTGCAATCATTACTACAAAATACAGCAATAAAACGATTTAAAACAGCAGAATATACTATCTTTTCGTCATCAGTTAATTTAGATAATACTGGTATTTTATAAGTTGGAGTTAAAGCTGAATGTGATTCGATTTTACTATCATCAAAAATTGTTTTTTTATCTTTAAATTTAACAGGATAACCAAGCTTTAAAACATTTTCTAAGATTTTTTTAATCTTATCTTTTTCATTAGTTGCTAGATATTCAGAATTTGTTCGTGGATACGTCAAATATCCTTCTTCATATAATTTTTGAACAATACTTAATGATTTATCCATAGGCATTTTATATTTTTTCCCTAAATAATTTTGTAATTTAGTTAATGAATATAATTTACCAGGTGCTAAAGTATCTTTTTTTACTTCTTTAGATACAACTATTGCTTTTTCTTGATTGTATTTTTCACATAATTTATTAGCTTTGTCTAGGTCATTTTTTTCAAATTTTTCTTTAGAGTTTAATTCTACTTCTTCGCCATTAGTTACCATATTAGAAGAAATTCCATAATAAATATCAGGTATAAATTCCTTAATACTCTTATCTCTATCATAAATAGCTTTAACAATTGGTACAATTACCCTACCTACTCTCAGTAATACACCAGTTTTTAAAGTTGCATATCTAGTTAAATTAACGCCATATAACCAATCGACATAAGTTCTAGCAAATCCTTCATTAGCTAAATTATCATATTCAATTTCCATTTTCATTTCTTTTAACCCTTGACTAACTGTTTCAGGAGTTTGATCTGGTAACCATAAACGATAAAGTTCCTTGTTATTTTTTAATGCATTTTGAATACATAGGCGAACAATAATTTCGCCTTCCCTATCTGAGTCGCCCGCATTGACAATTCTAACTACATCATCACGATTGCATAAATTTTTAATAATGTTAAATTGTTTTTGGATTCCAACATCAATTTTTTTATCCTTATCTTTTTTTAAAGAAAACATAAATTTTTGAGGAAAACAAGGAATATTATCTAAAGACCATTTTCTATATTTTTCATTTTCATTACTATAGTCTTCTATATCATAGAGTGTAAAAAGATGACCAAAAGCCCATGTAACAATATAATTATTATTTTCATAATAACCATCTTTTTTCTGCATTGTGCCAATACCAACTACAATATTTCTAGCTAATGATGGCTTTTCGGCAATTATCAAAATCATTTTTTACCCTCCGTTTCGTTTATAAGAAAAAAATTAGTTTTTAGCTAATTTTATATAATCTATTTAAGTTTACTTAAAAAACTTTTACCTATTTTTGGCTTTTCTACTCCAAAATTATCAGCTATCGTAGCTCCAATATCCGCGAATGTCTGCAAATAAGGTAATTCACCACTTCCTTTAAACATGCGTGAAAATATCATAACTGGCACATTTTCACGTGTATGATCAGTGCCTATATAAGTTGGATCATTACCATGGTCAGCTGTAATAATTAATAAATCGTCAGACTTTAAAGAATTGACAATATTAGGTAAATATTTGTCAAATTCAACTAAAGAATTGGCGTATCCTTCTACATCTCTTCTATGACCATATTTACTATCAAAATCATTTAAATTTATAAATCCTAAGCCAGTAAAATTTAATTTCATTAATTTAACTATTTTCTTTATACCATCTAAATTATTTTCAATTTGCGTTGAAGCCGTAATACCACGATTATTAAAAATTTCAGCTATTTTTCCTAGTGTTAAAACATCATATTTATTTTGTTTTAAATTATCTAGTACTGTTGTATCAAAAGGATCAAGGGCAAAATCATGTCTATTAGCTGTGCGTTCAAAACTTCCAGGTTTTCCTTTAAATGGTCGTGCGATAACTCGGCCAACTTTCCATTCATCTTTTAAAGTCAACTTTCTAACTATTTCACAAATACGATATAATTCTTTAACTGGAATAATCGATTCGTGAGCAGCAATTTCTAATACAGAATCAACAGACGTATAAATAATTATACTACCAGTTTTCATCTGCTCTGTGCCTAAACGTTCGATTATTTCTGTTCCACTTGCAGCACAATTTCCAATGACAGATCGTTCTGTTTCATATTCAATTGCCTCAATTAATTCTTTAGGAAAACCGTTTTCAGTAAAAGTTTTAGGTGCATTTACAGTTTTTAAACCCATCATCTCTAAATGTCCAGTTAATGAATCTTTACCATTACTGATAGGAATTGCTTTAGTATAATAACCTAAAGTTTTTGATTCATTTAAATCCAAAATGTTTAAAAGCCCCATCTTAGTTAAATTAGGTAATTTAATTTGTGTTTTTTCTATAATATGTCCAAGAGTATTAGTTGTTCCATCGCCAAATTTATCTGAATCTTTAGCTGCCCCAACTCCGACCGAATCTAAAACAATTAAAAAAACTCTTTTATATTTCATATTTAAAACCTCTTTCTATTCTAAAGCATGTGGGTGACTGCTTATATATTCATTTTTTATTTTTTCACGGGAAATATGTGTATATATTTGCGTTGTTGATATATCAGAATGTCCCAATAATTCTTGAATACTTCGCAAATCTGCACCCCCATTTAACATATGTGTAGCAAAAGAATGCCGTAATGTGTGAGGTGATAACTCTGTTGTAATATTTTGTTCTAAAGCGATTCGTTTAATAATTTTAAAAAAACCTTGCCTTGACATCTTATCGCCTCGTGAAGATAAAAACAAATAATCCGAATTTTGTTTTTTTATAAGACAATCTCTATATATCATAATATATTTATTTAAAGCTGATAAAGCAATATCTCCAATTGGAATTATTCTTTCTTTTGACCCTTTACCAAAAATTCTAACTAAAGCTTCATCAATCGAAATATCAGTTAATTTTAAATTAATAAGTTCACTAATTCTAAGACCACTAGAATACATAAGTTCTAACATAGCCTTATTTCTAGCACTATATGGATCATTTACTTTAATATCTAATAATTTATCAACCTCATCAACTGATAAAACATTTGGCAATGTTTTAGCTATTTTCGGTAAATCGATAAATAAAATTGGATTATTATTGACTTTTTTTTCAATAATTAAAAACTTATAAAAAGAACGTAATGTAGAAATATTATTCGCAATACTTTTTTCAGTTAAGTTATTGTTACCTAGATATTTTATATAATCTCTTAAATCTTGTTTAGTTATTTGATCAATTTCTTTAGTATTAAAATACCTAAAAAAATTATCTAAATTATTTTTATATGAAGAAATGGTGTTTTCACTATATTTTTTATCAATTAGTAAATAATCTATAAAATCTTTTCCTTCCGATTTAAAATATTCACTAAAATTTAATTCTTTCATATACCTTCCACCATTTTAATTATAAAACAAAGCCAACAAAATGTCAAAACAATTTTATAAGTTATTTGAAGTTACTATTCACAGCCTAAATAGAAAAAAATTAATTTTTACCACTTTTGGTATTAAAATATTGTAAAATTGGGAATTGACATATAAAAAACAAAGATTTTTTATATAAATCTCCCACTTTGAAAAAATTGACATTTTTAACAATTTTTTCTGAAATAATTACAAACCCTTATATTATCTAGGTTTGCGAGATTTTTTAAAATCAGCTGTGAATAGTAACTATTTGAAATATTATTTTTTAATCATTAGACAAAATTCTAAACTAATTTTGATTATTTAAGTTGACATTTAAATGCTTCAACTTTATATTTTTAGTTTCTAATTATTAAAATAAACTTAAAATTCAATAATCTTTGAAAGAAATTTAATTTGATAAAAAATACCTTTTATTTTAATATTTTTTTTGATAAAATGTATACTGGTGATGAAAGTGACTGAACCTTTAGCAATTAAAATGCGTCCAAAAACCATAAATGATGTTGTAGGTCAACAGCATCTAATTGGTGAAAATAAAATTATAAGAAATTTAATAAATAATAAAAAATTATTTTCAATGATTTTGTATGGTAAACCAGGAATCGGTAAAACCACTATTGCTATAGCAATAGTTGAAGATTTAAAACTAAGATATCGTTTATTGAATGCTACTATTAATAATAAAAAAGATTTTGACATTATAATAGAAGAGGCTAAAATGTACAATGGTTTAGTAGTTATAATGGATGAAATACATCGCTTAAATAAAGATAAACAAGATTTACTTCTACCTTATTTAGAAAGTGGTTTAATTACTTTAATTGGTATGACAACTTCTAATCCTTATCATAAAATAAATCCTGCTATTAGAAGTAGATGCCAAATTTTTGAATTAAAAGAACTAACTATTGAAGATATCAAAAATGGCATCAAAAAAGTTTTAGAAAAAAATATTTTAGAAAATATAAAAATAGATGAAGAAAGTATTGATTTAATTAGTAAATTATCAAGCGGTGATTTACGCTATGCTTATAATTTATTAGAAGTAGCATATTATTCAACCAATGATTTTAAAATAACAACCGAAGTTATTAAAAATATCAATAGTAAGCCAGTTTTTTTTCATGATCAAAATGAAGATGGCTATTACGATTGCATAAGTGCCTTCCAAAAATCAATTCGCGGTAGTGATGTTAATGCTTCCCTACACTATTTAGCTCGATTAATAGAAGCCGAAGATTTAAGTATTATTTATAGAAGAATGACTGTTATTGCTTATGAAGATATTGGCCTTGCCAATCCTAGTATGGGTCCTAAAGTAGATGCTGCTATCAATGCATGTGAGAGATTAGGATTACCAGAAGCGCAAATTATTTTAGCCAATATCGTTATTGAACTTGCATTATCGCCAAAGTCTAATAGTGCCTATTTAGCTATTGATGCTGCTTTAAACGATATAAGATTAGGTAATACTGGCAATGTTCCTAACCATATCAAAACAACTTCACCAGATTATTTGTATCCCCATAACTATCCCAATCATTTTGTCAAACAACAGTATCTACCAGATAATTTAATAAACAAAAAATATTATATTCCAAATAACAACGCTAATGAAAGAAAACTAAGAGAAATTATGAATAAATTGGAGGAATTAAGCAAATGAACATACTAATATTAGGAGCTGGTGCTTATGGTCTTGCACTTGCCAACATTTTAAACGATAAAAATAAAGTAACAGTCTACTCCGTTATAAAAAAGGAAATCGACGATTTGAAAGAAAATTATTCAAATGAAATTTTATTTTCAGAAATTAGATTACCAAAAACAATTGAATTTACTAATAATATTGATGAAGCTATTCAAAATAAAAATTTAATTATTGTAGCTATCCCTACTAACTATATAGATGATACCATAAATTTATTTAAAAATAAAATTGATGAAAATATAGATATATGTATTGCTTCCAAAGGTATTAATAAAAATACAAATAAGTTTGCCTTTGAAATTATTCAAAAAATACTAAATAAAAATAATATTTCAATTATATCTGGACCAAGTTTTGCAATAGATACAATAAAGAAAGAAAAAATGATTTTAACATTATCTGGAAGTAATGTTGAAAAAATAAAAAGTATTTTTCCTGAACATTATATTAAAATAGAAACAACTAATGATATTATTGGTACCGAACTTTGCGGAACACTAAAAAATATTTTTGCCATTGCTTGTGGAATTTTAGATGGTCTTAATGTATCAGAATCAACAAAAGCATCATTTTTAAATAAAATAATTAATGAAACAAAAGATATTATAGTAAACTTCAATGGAAATCTAGATACAATTTTTAAATCATGTGGAATTGGAGATATAATTTTAACTTGTAGTAGTAATAAAAGCCGTAATTTTACATTTGGGAATTTAATTGCTACTACTAATAATCAAGATATAATAAAAGATTATTTAAGGAATACAACTGTTGAAGGATTAGATGCTTTAATTTCTATAAAAGAAATTTTAAAACAACATGATTTAAATAATCAGCTTATTAATTTAATATATGATATTATTTTTAATAGTAAAGAACCATATGAAATTTTAAATTATATTATAAAATAACCCATGAATAATTTTAATTATTCAACTTAATACAGACAGCAAGCAAAAAAATTCAAAAAAGAGAAAATTATTTTTCTCTTTTTGTGTAAACTTTTCTTTTTTATTTAAATAAAGATTATATAAATCTTATATAATTTAAAATTTCTCAACAATACTAATAAAAAAATAATACATTTAATCTATTTTAAATGTATTAAATCTTTTGATACTTCTTCTAATGCTCTACCAATATTTTTTTTAGAAATGTATTCACTTTCTTTTAATTGATAATGATTAGTTTCTTCCATTTCTTTGACTCTTTTGGATACTAGGTTTACAAGCAAATATTTAGATCCTACTTTGTTTAACAATTTGTCAATTGAAGGATATATCATTTTATCACGCTCCCTATTATAATAATATAATATGTTTTAAATTCGTTCAAGTTATTTATGTTTTTTTGACAAATATTGACATATTTTTAGTTTATTTAATTATGTCATAAATTAATGGTAATTCATTTTCTAAACTATTATTAATTTCAAAACAATCAAGAATTTCTTTAACATTGATATTATTGTCGTTTAAATAAACTTTAATTATTTCTTCGTTTTCAAGGACGTAATCACCAACTTTTTTATTAAGCGAAAAACCTACAGTTGGATCAATTAAAGTTTTGTTTTCAGTAAATTTAGTATTCATATTTCTTTCTATCATTCCTAATTTGTATGCATCAATTTTGGTTATAAAACCTGTTTTTTGACTTTTAATAGAAACAATATGCTCTGAAACAGGAATATTGTTTATGTCACCATTTTGTGCTGCAACTAATTCCTTAAATTTTTCGAATGCTTTACCATTTTGTAAATTTTCGATAACCTGTTTTTTAGCATCATCTATACTGATATTTTTACCAATACTAACCATTAGACTTGCTAAAGTTATAACTAATTCTGTTAAATCTTCAGGACCATGATTATTTAGTGTATCAATACTTTCTAAAACTTCAAGTGAATTACCAATATTATTACCTAATGGTTCTTCCATATTAGTTAAAACACAAATTGTTTCTTTGCTATATTTTTGACCAATTTTAACCATTAATTGTGCTAATGTTTTAGCATCTTCTAGATTTTTCATAAAGGCTGCATGTCCAACCTTTACATCAATAACGATTTTATCTACACCGCTAGCTAATTTTTTACTCATAATACTTGTAGCAATAAGTGGTATTGATTCAACAGTTGCTGTCATATCTCGCAATGCATAAATTTTTTTGTCTGCTGGAGCTAAATTAGCAGTTTGGCTTACTAATGCACAACCGATTTGGTTGACTTGTTTAACAAATTCTTCATTTTGTAAATTAACATTAAATCCTGAAATTGATTCTAATTTATCAATTGTTCCACCTGTATGTCCTAAGCTTCGTCCACTCATTTTGGCTACATTAACGCCACATGAAGCAACTAATGGAACAAGTACGAGCGTTGTTTTATCGCCAACTCCACCAGTAGAATGTTTATCCACTTTGATACCTTTTATTTTACTCAAATCGATAATATCGCCACTATTTAGCATAATATCTGTTAGATTGAATATCTCTTCGTCATTCATACCATTAATAACAATAGCCATTAATAATGAACTCATTTGACAATCTAAAATTTCTCCATTTAAATAATGCGATACAACATAGTTTAGTTCTTCATAATTTAATGGGTTATTTGTTCTTTTTTTATTTATTATATCTATTATATTCATACTATCACCACTTTTAGTATAGCATAAAATTTATAAATTATATTTAAAAATAATATAACTTTACATATTTAGTCAAATTTAAACATTTAATAGAATAAAAACTATTGCTAGTCTTTGTTAATTATTTTCGATTGTTTCTAGAATTTAAAATAGAAGCTGATTGTAGATCAAAACTGATATCTTCTTGTTCATATTTATATTTAACAATGGAATTTGGACAATAGCTTAGAATTTTAATTAAATATTTATCATCACCGTATGTATCATAATTCCATTTTGATACATAGTTTAAAGGATTATTATGGACATCTGGTAAATATTTCATCCATCTTAAGTCACTATAATCACTTGTTAACTCATTTGGACTAATGTTTAATTCTTTAGCGGTTTTTTTTACAATTTTTTCTATCACTTCTTCACCATAATTATGCGATTGAATAGCCATGTAGATATTACCATTATAATGCTCAATAGCACTTTGGAATAACATACATCCAATTTTAATATTATTTTCATAATCAAGAACCGTATCATTAGAAAAGTATTCTGTTTCGTATTTATTTGTATCATAATTATAAGCCGTAACTTTTCTAGTACCTAAATCTTCAATTTGCATAATACCAGTTGCACAACCGTTATATTTTTCACCATTTGGAAGACAAGCTTCATGGTCTAAAGCACTTTCTTGCATAGCAATCGCAACCATAATTTGTGGATCAATTCCATACATGTTAGCGTATTTTTCAAAATATTTATAATCATCAGATTTTATAAATTTTTCAACATATCGTATATCTTTATGACAATTTACTTCAAATAAATCGGCTTTTTCTCTGAAGTAAACAGTGTTCAAATTATTTTGACTTTTGATATTAAGATCATTATATATTGGTAAATTTTTATCAACTTTGTATGATATCGTAGTATTATTTGTTATATCATCTTGTTCTGAATTTGTAGGATTATTTTTAATAAATCCTAATGTTCCTATAAAAATTGTGGTTATAACAATTGCTTTGCTTGAAATTTGATTTAGTGAATTGGAACGTTTTTTTTGTTTTTTTATTCCATAGGCTTTTTTATGCTTTTGAGAATTATTCTTATCTATTATATAGTTTTTCATTTAATCACCTATTCCTTATAATTTTATTATAATATATATTTCCTTTTGTTGCAAGTTCGACGGAATTTATTTTTTATATATTAATTATGTAAATATTTGATTATAATAAACATATATTTTTTGTATGACTTATATTTAGTTAAATTTAGTAATAATTCTTTGA
>CANQIS010000046.1 GCA_947624115.1 uncultured Bacilli bacterium | reverse complement strand
AAAAAAACATAGATTAACCTTTATAAAATATAGGATAATTCTATGTCTTAAATTATTTTCATGTTTTTAACCTGAAATCCACATGATTTCACTTGTAACAGGAAAGCAGAAGTGGTACAATGAAGAAGAAAGAAGTAATCTAGCAAGATGGTGTGCGATCTTTCTAGCCAAAGATGAAAAAGAATTAACTGAATTATTAAGTGAAGAATTTATGGAAAGGGATACAAGTGAAAAATTAATGGAAGAAATTAATGATTTATGTAGTGATGATGAATATGTAGAATTATATACAGATTTATCAAAAAGAGAATTAGAATATAATACTTATATTGAAGAAGCAAAAATCGAAGGAAGAAATCAGGGATTAGCCGATGGAAGGCTTGCAGGTTTTAATGCCGGTTTAACCCATGGAAAACAAGAAGAAAAATTAGAAATTGCCAAAAATTTATTAGAACAAAAAATTGATATAAATATCATATCTAATGTTACTGGTTTAACGTTAGATGAAATAAACAACTTAAAATAATTTAGTTTAATAAAAAAATTAAGAATAAACGTATGAATAAAAAATGCGTTTTTTTATGTAAATAAAATAAAAAAAAGTATTGCAATTATTGGATTATAATGCTACATTTATATGAATAAAATAAAGGAGTGAGTTTTATGAATTGTCCAAAATGTGGAAATCCAATTCAAGCAGGTGATACTTTTTGCACTGCTTGTGGAAGTAGTCCTAATCAAGCAGTCAATCAAAATAGTGTAAATGGACAACCAATGCCAAATCAAATTAATCCAAATCCTACACCAAATTATAATCCTAATGTTTCAACTTCGACTACTACTGTAAATTTTGGAATTTTTGAAAGATCCGTACTTAGTTGCATCTTATTATCAATTGTAACTTGTGGTATTTACGGTATTTATTGGTTTGTTAAAATGACAAACGAATCAAATGCTTTATCAAAAGAAAAGACTGCATCTGGTGGAATGGCTATTTTGCTTTCTTTAGTTACATGTGGTATATATATGATTTATTGGAATTATAAAATGGGTAAAAAAATGTATGAAGCAGGAACTACTTATGGTAAAGATATCAAAGATAATTCAGTATTATATCTAGTTTTATCAATTCTTGGATTATCTATTGTAAACTATGTTTTAATTCAAATGGATATTAATAAATTTGCAAATCAATAATCAAAGATTAAAAAAAGTAATATCTGAGTATGGGATTATTATTCTTATACTAATAGGATATTACTTTTTAAATATAATCCTTCATCTGAAAGTAGTTTGCTTATTTAATTTTTTTACAGGTTATTTATGTCCAGGTTGCGGTATTACTAGATATTTTATTGCTATGATTCATGGTGATTTAGTTGGTGCTTTTTATTATAACCAATTTGTATTTATATTTTTTCCTTTATTTTTAATATATATTATTTACTGTAAAGTTTGTTATGTTATTAACTATGATAATTATTATAAAATACCAAATATTGTTTATATTTTTTTGTTAATCGCATTAATACTGTTTGGAATTATCAGGAATATTATTTAAAAAATATAATATTATTTATTATTGTTACTTTTTCTTAATATTGATATAATAATAAACAAGGAGCTGAAAGTATGGATAAATTAATCTTAATCAAATATGGCGAATTAACAACGAAGAAAGCTAATCGAAAAATTTTTATAAATATGTTAGAAAAAAATATTAAAAGTATTTTAAAAGATGAAAAAATTGAAATTCAAAAAGATCGTGTTCGTATGTATATTAAATCATACAGTGATATTGACTCTGTTGTTTTAAAATTACAAAAAGTCTTTGGAATACATGGTATAGTAGTTTGCGAAAAAACAGATAATAATATAGAAAGTATCAAAAACAAAATATTAGAAATTTTAAAAACAAAAAAATTTAATACTTTTAAAATAAATTCGAAAAGAGCAGATAAAAAATATCCTATTCATTCAATGGAATTAAATAACATTATTGGTGGCTTTGTTTTACAAAATTTTAATTGCACAGTAGATGTTCATAATCCACAATTAATAATTAATATTGAAATAAGATTAGAAGGAACTTTTATTTACTGTAACGAAATAAAAGGTGCTGGTGGTTATCCAGTTGGAATTCAAGGTAAAGGATTATTAATGTTAAGCGGTGGCATTGATAGCCCCGTTGCTGGTTATTTAGCGTTAAAGCGTGGAGTTGATATCGATTGTTTATATTTTGAGTCACCACCACATACCAGTGTTGAAGCTAAAAATAAAGTTTTAAAATTAGCTTCAATCTTAAATGAATATTCAGGTAATGTTAGAGTACATGTTGTTCCTTTTACAAAAATTCAAGAAGAAATATACAAAAATGTACGTGATAGTTATATAATAACCATTATGCGTAGAATGATGTATCGAATTGCTAGTGAATATTGTAAAAGTCATAATTTTAAAATTATGATCAATGGTGAAAGTATTGGCCAAGTAGCAAGTCAAACTTTAGATAGTATGATAGTTATTAATAATGTAACTAATTTACCAGTTATAAGACCAGTTGCTTGTTTAGATAAATTAGAAATTATAAACCTTGCTACTAAAATTGGAACTTATGAAACAAGTATTTTACCATACGAAGATTGTTGTACTATATTTTTGCCGAAACACCCTGTTATTAATCCAGTATTAGATAAATGTCTATTCTATGAAAACAGTTTTGATTATCAAAAATTAATTGATGAAGCTATAAAAAATATTGAAATTATAGATAATTTTAAAAGTGATTATAGTGATATTTTATAAGCCAAAAATTTCCAATAAAAAAAATGTATGAAAAAACCAAATGTACACATTCTATTAGTGTACAGGAGGTGAACACAATGAATAATAAAAGTATGAGTAATTTAGTTGTACCTGGTGCTAAACAAGCTATCGAAAAAATGAAATATGAAATAGCTAATGAATTAGGTGTAACTATGGGACCAGATTCTACTTCTAGAGCTAACGGTTCAGTTGGTGGAGAAATCACTAGAAGATTAGTTAAAATGGGAGAACAACAAATGGGTGGAAGTAATTTCCAATCAAAATAATTAAAATATTAGAAATGGACAGGTAGTATACTGTCTTTTTTTAATTTTTTGTAAAATTTTAAAAAAACTGTCAATAATAATGTTAGGTACTTGCAAAAATAAAAAAAATGATATAAAATTAAAAATAGAATAGGGTGATGTTAATGGAATTTTATATTTATAACAAAGATGATAGAAAATCTAAAACTTTGGTTAATTTAGGTACTACTTTTAATATTGATGGAACAAATTATATTATTTATTATATTACACAAGTTGAAAAAACAACGATAGATATATATATTGGTAAGATTAGTTATGGAGATCAATGCTTAGTAATTAATAAAATTGATCCAGAACAACAAGGAAAATTTTTATCAGTAGTAAAAGAAATTTTAGCAGGTCAAAAGCCAAAAACGGAATACAGTGATTATGTTAATATAATTGGAACTGCAACAATTGTTTTAGAAAGTGTACAAAAAATACAAATACCAACAGAATCATTAAACAATATTATTAACTATAATCAAACAGAAGAACCAACAGTACAACCTCAAAATATTCAAACAGATGAGGAAAAAGATGAAGAAGCAATTAATGATTATGATATGTTTAATGAAGATAATAATCTTCCTGAAAATAAAGATAATAATCAGTTGAATGCTAATGATCAGAATATACCAGTTAATAATACTGTTAATGAGATTGATAATAGTGCTACTGTACCAAATGTATCTGATAACAATACAGATGCATCAAATATATCTGATAATAATACAGAATCAACAAATACATCAGATAATACTATAATTAGTTCAAATGATAGTTTAACAAGTTTAGATAAAATAATTAATGAAAAAGCTGAACAAGATAAAGCAAAAAAGAATAAGAAAAAAGTAATTAGTACTCCACTTTTAATTCTATTGATTGTTGTAGTAATTATAGGTATAGCTATACTAGTTATGAATAATCTTGCCTAATTATCCAAATATTGTTATCAAGAAAAATAAATAAAATTTTAAACCTTGGTTATTATAATAATAAACAAGGTGGTGAAGTATATGAGTAATAATAAATTAGTTGTTCCTGGTTCAAAAAAAGCTATTGAAAATATGAAATATGAAATAGCTCGTGAATTAGGAATTACTCTAGGACCTGATACAACTGCACGCTTAAATGGTACAGTTGGCGGCGAAATGACAAAACGTTTAGTTGCTTTAGGTATGCAACAATTAAATAAATAGTGGAAAACCACTATTTTTTTCTAAAAATAACTATTTTACATTTATTTTATTTATAATTGTTACTAAAAAATCAATTACAATAAAGATTGGTATAGCAATTCCAATAAACTTTGGAATTTTTTTAATTAATTGATCCATTATTGGCTTTAAAACATAAATTAAAAAAATTGACGATATTCCCCAAATAAGAGCCATATCTAAACAAACAAATTTACCTATGTGATATTTATGACTACTATAATCCCACCAAGTAATTGAAAACAATTTTTCAATCAGTAAACCTCCTAATAATTCGATTAAACTAAGTAGAAAAAAATTGAAAATAAATATTAATATTAATTTTAAAAATTTATTATACTTAAAATTTCTAAACACATAATGTGTGGTTAATATAATTATTATTGAGCCAAAACCATAAATAGGTGTCCAAGGTCCATATAATATACCACTTTCACCACTCCAATTAAAGATTGAAAAAAGAATTGTTTCCATAAAAAAACCAAAAATCGAATATATCCAAAAACAATTAAAAAAATACATAAATATCACCATAATTATTATTTTTAAAATACTTAATTTTATACATTTATATTAATTTTATATAGCTAATCCGATTATAATTAATAAAAAAATCACATTAAGTGAATTTTTTGAATAATAATATTAATAATAATAAATACTAATAATAATTTATAAAATTTTATCGACTAATCCATAGTCTTTAGCTTCTTTAGCACTTAAAAAATAATCTCGCTCAGTGTCAATTTCAATTTGCGCTAAATCTTTATTTGTATTTTCTGCTAACATTTTATTTAATTTTTCACGCATTTTTAAAATTCTCTCAGCAGCAATTTTAATTTCCGTTGCTTGCCCTTGAGCTCCACCTAAAGGTTGATGTATCATAACCTCACTATTTGGAAGACAATATCGTTTCCCTTTAGTTCCACTTGATAACAAGAAAGCAGCCATTGAAGCAGCAATACCTATACAAATAGTAGACACATCACTTTTAATAAAATTGATTGTATCATAAATTGCCATACCAGCTGTTACACTCCCACCAGGAGAATTTATATATAAACTTATGTCATTATGATTAAGTGAATCTAAATATAATAATTGGCTAATAATTGTATTACAATTTATATCATCAATTTCACCACTTAACATTATTATCCTATCTTTTAATAGTCTTGAATAAATATCATATGCCCTTTCACCATTATTACTTTTTTCAATTACAGTTGGAATTAAACCCATTCTATCACCTCTAATATTTATAATAGTGTAAAGTTTAGATATTTATTCACTAAATAATGTGACAAAATACTTAAATTTTGATAAAATATATATTAGCAAGAATAGAGGGATTGTATGAACAAAAATATAAAAGTAAATTTTCGTGATTTAGTTACAATGGAATTTCCTGTTGATACTACAGTAAAAGAAATCAGTGAGCAATTTCAAAGCTATTTCGAATATCCTATTTTAGCAGCTAAAATTGATAACGATATAGTAGAATTACAAGATAAAGTATCTAAAAAATGTAATATTGATTTTTTTGATAGAAGTTCTTTAGTAGGTAATCATATCTATCGTAAAAGTTTACAATTTATGTTAGTTTTAGCTATAAAAAGATTATTTGGAGAAAACGCTGAAGTTATGATTCAATACTCAGTTAGTAAAGGTTTTTATTGTGAAATTCAAAATACAAAAATTACTAAATCAGTTTTAAAACAAATTGAGTCAGAAATGAATAAAATTGTCTCAGAAGATTTAATATTTACAAAAATAAGTGCTTCACGTTTAGACAGTATTAAATATTTTAAAAAGAAAAATTGGACTGATAAAGTTAAAGTTTTAAAATACATAAGCAATACTTATATAAATTTATATAGAATAGATGATGTTTATGATTACTATTATAGTGAAATGGCACCATCAACCAGATATTTAGACTGTTTTAGTTTAAACTATATAAGTGATGATGGTTTTGTTGTATGTTACCCTGATATTTTTAATCCAGAATGTACATTGCCATATAATCATCATCAAAAGTTATTTGATAAATTTTTAGATTATACACACTGGGGCAAAAAAATTAATATTTCTAATGCTGCTGATTTAAATGAAGTTGTATCACAAGGGAAATATAGTGATTTAATCCGTTTAGCCGAGGCATATTACAATAATCAAATATCAAATGTTGCTGATGAAATTGCTGAAAATGCTAAAAATATTAAAGTTGTTTTAATTGCGGGTCCATCTTCTAGTGGTAAAACAACTACATCAAAAAAATTAGAAGTATATCTAAGAAGTAAAGGTTTGGTACCACATCAAATATCTATCGATGACTACTTTGTTAACCGTGAAAATACTCCATGTGATGAAAATGGCGAATTAGATTTTGAATCTATTGAGGCAGTTGATACTCATTTATTTAATAAAAATTTATCACAACTTCTTGATGGCGAAAAAGTTCTATTACCACAATATAATTTTATTTTAGGTAAAAGAGAATATAAGAATAAATGGCTACAACTTTCTGATAATGACATAATAATAATCGAGGGATTACATGCTTTAAATGATATTATGACTATGTCGATTGATAATAAAAATAAATATAAAATTTATATAAGCCCATTAACACAATTAAATATTGATAATCATAATTATATTCGTACTACCGATACTCGTAAACTACGAAGAATTATTCGTGATAATAAATTTCGAGGCCACTCTGCTAGTCAAACATTAGAAATGTGGTCAAAAATAAAAAAAGGCGAAGAAAAATATATCTTCCCATATCAAGACAACGTCGATGTTATCATCAATTCGGCCTTAGTCTATGAAATAGGAGTATTAAAAACTTACGCTGAACCACTATTATTTTCAGTAGCCGAAGATGATCCAATGTATCCTGAAGCTTTAAGATTAATTAATTTTTTAAGAAACTTTTTACCTATGCCAAGTGATGACGTACCAAGTGATTCAATCTTGAGAGAATTTATTGGCGGTAGTGTATTTAATGATCAATAATAGAAAAGAGGAAATAAAATGATAAAAGTTGCTATAAATGGATTTGGAAGAATAGGAAGATTAGTATTTAGAATTATGGAAGAAAATCCTAACTTTGAAGTTGTTGCGATCAACGATTTAACCGATGCAGAACAACTAGCTTATTTACTAAAATATGATACATCACATCGAAATTATCGTGTTGACGAAATTAGTTACGAAGGTAACAATATTATTGTTGGAAATAAGAAAATTAGAGTCTATGCTGAAACTGACCCATCTAATTTACCATGGTCAGACCTTGGAATAGATGAAGTATTTGAATGTACTGGTAAATTTACCGACAAAGAAAAAGCTTATGCTCATATCAAAGCCGGAGCAAAAAAAGTCATTATTAGTGCACCTGCGAAAGGTGACTTAAAAACAATTGTTTATAATGTCAATCATGATACCTTAGATGGCAGTGAAGAAATAATTAGTGCTGCTTCATGCACAACTAATTGTTTAGCTCCTGTCTGTAAAGTTTTAAATGATAATTTTAAAATTATCAAAGGATATATGACCACAGTACATGCGTACACAAACGACCAAGCAACGCTAGATATTGCACATAAAAAAGGTGCAAAAGCACGTCGTGGACGAGCAGCTGCTGCAAATATTATTCCATCTTCAACTGGAGCTGCTAGTGCTATTGGTTTAGTAATACCTGCTCTAAAAGGAAAATTAGACGGTAGTGCATTACGTGTCCCAACGACTACTGGTTCAGTTGTTGATCTAACAGTCGAACTAGAAAAAAACGTTACTGTTGAAGATATTAATAATGCTTTCATTAACAATCAAAATGAAACATTAGGATATACAGTAGATCCAATTGTTTCTAGCGATATCATTGGTTCATATCTAGGTGGCTTAGTTGATGGACTATTAACAAGTGTACTAGAAGTAGAC
Source organism: uncultured Bacilli bacterium (assembly GCA_947624115.1). GTDB lineage: Bacteria > Bacillota_I > Bacilli_A > RF39 > UBA660 > CAJLIR01. The sequence goes on along the minus strand of CANQIS010000046.1, from coordinate 5,629 downwards.
AATAAACAACTTGTAAAAGTAATCGCATGGTATGATAATGAAATGGGCTATAGCTCACAAATGGTTAGAACAGCTCTTTACTTAGGCAAATTAATTGGGAAAGTTGAATAAAATTAATGGGACTATAATTAGTTCCATTTCTTTATTATTAATTTTTATTTCTAATGATATATTATAATAATTGATAAAACTTTTTTGCTTGAATAACTAAAACTTTTGTTGTATAATTTTAAGAGATGACATTGTTATATCGATAAAAAATTACTGATTTTTTTGATAAATCTTAATGTGAAGGAGACATAAGATGAGATTTAATATAGGAGATGTACAAATAAAAAATCAAGTAGTTCTAGCACCGATGGCTGGAATTTGTAATAATGCTTTTAGAAGAATTATCAAAGAAATGGGTTGCGGCTTAATATATGCAGAAATGGTAAGCGATAAAGCCATTATGTATAATAATGAAAAAACGATGGATATGCTCTATATGACAGAGTATGAAAGACCGATAGTGCAACAGATATTTGGCAGTGATAAAGAATCTTTTGTTGTGGCTGCCAAAAAAATATATGAAACTATGCATCCAGATATTATTGATATTAATATGGGGTGCCCTGTGCCAAAAGTTGCTATTAGAAGTCAAGCAGGTAGTGCCCTTCTGAAAAATCCAAAAAAAGTAAAAGAAATTATTGAGGCTGTTGTAAAGTCCGTTCCAATTCCAGTTACAATAAAAATTAGAAGTGGGTGGGATTCAAATAGTATAAACGCTGTTGAAATTGCTAAAATTGCAGAACAAGCTGGAGCTAAAGCTATAGCTATTCATCCAAGAACTAGATCACAACAATATAGTGGTACGTCTGATTGGAATATTATCAAACAAATAAAAGAAAATGTTAATATTCCTGTAATAGGTAATGGTGATATAAAAACCTATTACGATGCCAAAAAAATGCTCGATGAAACAGGTTGTGATGCCATTATGATAGGAAGAGGCGTTTTAGGAAATCCTTGGTTAATCAAAGAATGCGTCGAATATCTAGAAACAGGTAAAGAACCAACCAAAATTTCTGATATCGAAAAAATAGATATGATACTAAAACATTTAAAATATTTATTAGAAACAAAACCAGAACATATTGCGATTAAAGAAATTAGAAGTCATGCAGCCTGGTACTTAAAGGGTATAAAAAATTCAATAGAAATAAAAAAACAGATTTTTAAGTGTTCAAACAAAGATGATATCATAAATATTTTAAAGCAATTTAGAGAGGAACTTTAAATATGAATAAAGCAAAATTGTCACAAAGAATTTTAGCTTACTTAATTGATTTGATAATAATTATTATTTTAATTAGTTTAATCGAAAAAATTTTACCTAATGACAATCTTCAGACTTTAAATAAACTATTTAATGATACAACTAATTTATACGCTAATAAACAAATTAGCTTTTCAATTTATTTCAATCAAGCAGCCTTACTTTATAAACAATTAGATAAAGCTAGAATAATGAATAGTGTAATTAATGCTATTTTAATCTTTATATATTTCATATTTATTCCATATTTCTTTGATGGAAAAACAATTGGTAAAAAAATCTTAAAAATAAAAACAATCAGAAATGATAAAGAATGCTTATCACTTAAAAACTTAGTTATAAAAAATATGATTGATACTGGGCTTATGTATATGTTATTCTCTTTAATGTTAATATATATACTACCAGGAACTGCCTATTTTATAACCGTGATTATTTTATCACTATTACAAATCATATTAATAATCATCAGCATTATCATGATTGCCAAAAGAAAAGATAAAAGGGGTTTAAATGATATCTTAAGTGGAACAAAAGTTATTAAAGATAATATAGAGGTGAAAGAATGAGAGAATTTAATGAACAAGAAATTGTAAGAAGAAATAAAGTTGAAGAAATAAGAAAAAGTTGCAATCCATATCCTGACAAATATGAAACAACTCATAGTTTAAAAGAGGCAAGTACTCTAGCTGATGAAACAAAAAATGTAAGTGTAGCTGGACGTATTGTATTTATGCGAAAAATGGGAAAATTAAGTTTCCTAAAAATTCGTGATATTGAAGGAGAAATTCAATTATCAATAAAAATAGATTTAGTTGGACCAGAAAAATATGAATTTTTCAAATCTAATATTGATGTTGGTGATTTTATTGGTGCTCAAGGTGAAATATTTACAACCCATACTGGCGAAAAAACTTTAAGAGCTGATAATTTTACCTTTTTAGGTAAAGCTTTAAAACCACTACCAGAAAAATTTCATGGTCTAAATGATATTGAAACAATTTATCGTAATCGCTATATTGATTTGATCATGAACGAAGAATCACGTACCAAATTTTTATTTAGAAGCAAATTAATATGCGAAATTAGAAATTACTTAAATAGTAAAGGTTACATTGAAATTGAAACACCAATTTTAAATAACAAAGCAAGTGGAGCTTTAGCTAAACCATTTATTACCCATCATAATGCTTTAGATATTGACCTTTTTTTAAGAATCGCACCAGAAACATATTTAAAAAGAGCAATTGTTGGTGGATTTACAAAAGTTTTTGAATTTGCAAGATGTTTTAGAAACGAAGGAATTGATGCAACCCATTTACAAGACTTCACAATGCTAGAAGGCTACGGTGCTTACCTCAACTATAAAGATAATATGACTTTTTTAAGAGAAATGCTTCAAACTGTTGTTATGAATTTATTTGGCAAATTAGAAATTACTATCGAAGGAAAAACAATCGATATCAGTGGTCAGTGGGAAGAGATAACAATGCGTGATTTGATTCTAAAATATTCTAATATTGATATTTATGAATTTGATACCAAAGAAAAACTATTAGATAAAATTAAAACCGAAAAACTTGAAATTGATAGTGAAACACCACTAGAAAATTTAGGCTATGGAAATTTAGTCGATCAATTATATAAAAAAGTAGCTCGTCCTTATGTAACTGGTCCTATCTTTTTAACAAATCATCCAATTAGCCTATCACCACTTGCACGTTCAAATGATGATAATAAAAACCTAACAGATCGCTTTCAACTTATTATTAATGGTGCTGAAATTATCAATGCATATTCAGAATTAGTTGATCCGATGGAACAAGAAAAAAGATTAATTGAACAAGCAAATTTAAAAGCTAATGGTGATGATGAAGCCATGATGATGGATTACGATTATATCGAAGCTATGGAATACGGAATGCCACCAATCTCTGGTTGGGGTATTGGTATTGATCGCTTAGTTCAAATTTTAACTAATTCCGATAATATAAAAGATACAATAATGTTCCCACTTATGAAACCAATCGATAAAAACAATTAAAAAAAATATAATAACTAAACAAAGAAAGAGGAGAGAAAATGAAAATATTATCAGTAAATGCTGGAAGTTCATCATTAAAATTTCAAGCATATGAAATGCCTAAAGAAAAAGTTTTAATTTCAGGTGTTATAGAAAGAATTGGAATTTCTGGTAGCTTTTACACTATTAAAATTAATGGTGAAAAAATAAAAAAAGAAATCGATATTAAAGATCATCGTCAAGCTTTTGAAATCTTAGTTAAAGAACTATTAGATAATAAAATAGTAACTTCACTAGAAGAAATAAAAGGAATAGGTAATCGAGTTGTTCAAGGTGGATCCTATTTTGATAAAACTGTCATTGTCGATGATAAAGTAATTGAAAAAATTGATGAATTATCATCACTTGCTCCACTGCACAACCCAGCTGCTATAACGGGAATTAAAGCTGCCCAAGAAGTAATACCTAACGCTATTCAAACCGCTATATTTGATACCGCTTTCCATCAAACAATTAAACCAGAAAATTATATGTATGGCTTACCTTATGAATGGTGTGAAAAATATCAAGTTAGAAAATATGGTGCTCATGGAACAAGTCATAAATACATATCAACTAGAGCAAATGAAATCCTAAAAAAACAAAATACGAAAATAATCACTTGTCATATAGGTAATGGATCAAGTATCAGTGCAATAGAAAATGGTATATGTGTAAATACTTCTATGGGACTTACACCAAATGCCGGTTTAATTATGGGTACACGTTGTGGTGACATTGATGCCACTATCATTCCTTATATTATGAACAAAACTAAAATGACAACTAGTGAAATAGATAATATTATGAACAAACAAAGCGGATTACTAGGCATTAGTGGTGTAAGTAGTGATTATCGTGATATTGATGACGGAATTGTTAATGGAAACGAGCGTTGTATTTTAGCCGAAAAAATGCTTGTAAATAGAATTGTCGATTATATTGCTAAATACTATGTAGAGCTAAATGGTTGTGACGCTATTGTCTTTACAGCTGGCTTAGGAGAAAACGCTATTAGAGTAAGAAAAGACGTTCTAAACAAATTAAATATTCTCGGCATCAAAATAGATGAAGAAAAAAATAAAATCAGAGGACAAGAAACAATTATAACAAGTAAAGAATCAAGTATTCCTTGCTACGTAATACCAACTGATGAAGAATTAATGATTGCTCGTGATACATATAATCTAGTAAAATAGAAAGTGTGGAAGTATGTATAATATATATAAAAAAATCTACAAAAAAATAAAAAAATATGACACTATAATAATTGCTAGACATATAGGGCCAGATCCCGATGCTTTAGCCAGTGAAATTGCTCTAAAAGAAATTATTTTAAATACCTTTCCTAAAAAGAAAGTTTTTGCTATAGGCTGCCCGGCTGCAAAATTTCGTTACTTAGGAACACTTGATAAAATAGATGAAACCAATATAAAAAATGCTTTACTAATTGTAACAGATACTCCTGATAAAAAAAGAGTTGACTCTGTAGACTTTTCAATTTTTAAAGACAGTATTAAAATTGATCATCATCCTTTTATTGAAAAATTTTGTAATTTAGAATACATTGATTCTACAGCCAGTAGTGCATCACAAATGATTATTGAAATAACCTATAACACAAAATTAAAGATGACAAAATCAGCTGCTGAAAAATTATATATAGGCTTAGTAGCTGATACTGGTAGATTTTTATTTAATTATACATCTTCAAAAACTTTTACTTTAGTTTCCAAATTAATTAAAGAAAATAAAATTGATTTTACTAATTTATATGCTAACTTATATTTAAGGCCAATAAAAGAAATAAAATTTTTAAGCTATATTTATGCTAATATTAATATCACAGAAAATGGTTTTGGTTACCTAAAAATAACCGATGAGATATTAAGTGAATACAATGTAGACCCAGCTACAGCTGGAAATATGGTAAACGAATTAAATTTCATTGAAGAAATAATAGCGTGGGGACTATTTTCACTTGATAAAACAAATAACAATGTCAGAGGCACTTTAAGATCACGTGGCCCAATTGTAAATGAAATTGCTAGTAACTATGGCGGTGGTGGACATGCTATGGCTAGTGGCGTTAAACTTGAAAACTTTGACCAAGCTGATAAATTAATTAATGACCTTGACAAAATATGCCAACAATATAATGAAAAAACAGACCAGGTTAAAAACACGAAAAAAATAAAAAATTTAATTTAAGGCTTGTATTATATAGGAAAAATTGATTTTGGTAATTA
>CANQIS010000045.1 GCA_947624115.1 uncultured Bacilli bacterium | reverse complement strand
ACTGCTTTAATAATAAAATTAAAATAGAAAGAAGAAATATATGGATGCTATACTTAAAATTCAACAAACTAAAAAAATGATATGCCTGTATTATTTATTTTAGAGTTAATTCTTTTTGATTATAATTTAAATAATGGCATTTTTAATATTATCACAATAATTATTATCTTTTTTTCTTAATAACTTTTTTATTAGCAAACAAAGGTAATAAAAATGCTGAGATTATGGGAATAATTGTTTCAATTATAATGATGTTAACAATTTTATCATTCGATACACTTTATTTTTTATTAGGAATATTTGTTTTAATACATTCTATAAAATACTGTAGAGCTTGTAATTCAAAGAACTAAATTCAATTTTTTATTTTGTCATTATTCTATTCTTAATAATTGCGTAATAGTCAACTTTACTAAACTTACTTTCCCTATTTTCATATTATATATTAAAGGAGATGAGAAAGTGAAACAACAAAAAATTAATTGTAGTGCACAAGATAAAATCCTAAAACCATGCTGTGAACCATGTTTTGTAGTCGGACCAATGGGGCCAAGAGGTTTTACAGGACCAACTGGACCCCAAGGAATAGAAGGACCAACAGGACCAACAGGTTGATTGTTTAAATCTTCTAAATATAATTAATGGTAATTTAACACTATTTAATATAAATAGTGTTAAATAGTAATATTGTAAATAAATTAGATTTAATATATAATGTATTTATAAGTTTACAGAATATTTTTGCAATAATTATAAGTGATAGTATTATAAAAAATGAATATTACTTTAATTCTTGATAAAAATTTAGAAAAAACATTAATTTGTAAAATAATGAAGAACTATGTAAAGAAACGTATAATCTTATAGTGATTTAGAATAGATATGAAAAAATAAATATAACTTAACAATTATAGTCAAAATATAATACTATATATAGTCATTGATATTTTAAGGAGTGTTTCTATGAATAATTTCAACTTAAATTTATTTAAATATTTTTATTATGTTGTTTATTACAATGGTTTTACTAATGCATCAAAAAATTTGAATATTGCTCAGTCATCATTAAGTTATAATATAAAGCAATTAGAACTACAATTGGATAAAACATTAATTATCAGAGATAATAAGAATTTTGAATTAACTGAAGATGGGTATAATTTATATGAAAATCTGAAATCGGCTTTTAGTATTTTGAATCAAAACTTGGAACAATTTGATAATCAAAATACTATGGAATTAACTATTGGAGTTAGGCATTATTTATCAGATTTTATTTTTAAAGATTCAATAGTTGAATTTATTAATACATATCCTAATATTCATATTAATATAAAATTATATTCTAAATTGGATGTTAAAAAATTTGAAGATGAGTATGACATACTAATAGATTATGAAGATTATACTAATTTGATTAATACTAATAATAAAGATTTATTATGTATTTTAAATAATACTTTTGTTTCGGGAAAGGAACTATCAAAAAATTATGAATCAATTCAATCAATTAAAGAATTAGGAAATACAAGATTAATATCAATGTGTCCAAATAAAAGAAATGGTAAATTTCAAAAATTGTGTTTTGAAAATGGTATTCTATTTAAAAATATTATTTCGGTTAATGATAGTATAATTTCTAAAGAATTAGTAAAAAATAGTTTGGGATTATGTTTTGCAAATAAAGATTTTTTTAAGGAAGAAATAGCAAATGGTGATATAAAGGAAATTAAAGTAAAAGAACAATTATTTAATGATAATGTATATATTGTTTATAAAAATGGCAAGAATATTAATAACATAAACAAGTTTATTAAAATATTAAAAAAACAATATGAGGAGGAATTATAATGAGTAAGTGGGATTTATATGATGATAAATTTAATAATACTGGAATTATTATAAATGATAATGATGAAATACCTGATGGTAAGTATCATTATTCCGTAAATATATGGATTTTAAATTCAAAAAAACAAATATTATTAATACGAAATGCTTTAAATTATAATATGCATTATCCTGGTTTTTGGAATAGTATTAATGGAAATGTTTTAAGTGGTGAAAGCCCAACTGATACATGTATTAAGGCAGTTGAGTCTAAAATTGGAATAAAAATTTCAAATTCTGATATTAAAAGAATAGATACAAAATTGCGTGATCCTTATCATTATATTTATGAAACTTATATTGTTAATAAAGATATTGATTTAAATGATATATGTTTTGTTGATAATACTGCTATTAAAGCAAAATGGATAGATTTGAAAGAATTATATAATATGATTGAAAACGGAGAAATTGCGTGTGTTTTAATTCCAAGAATAGAAGAGTATATAATACCTTTAATGAAAGAGACTAATTGATGATGTGAAATCCATTTAGGAAACATAATCAAAAGGACTAAAGTAAAAATCAAGGACGAACGTAGTAAGTTCATCGATACCTTGATTTTTTTATGTAATTATAATATTTCTTCAAATAAAGCTTGCTCTTAGTTGTTATCTACTATTTCGATTAATTCATTGATAAGTTCTAAATAATCTTTACAATATTCTACTATATTCGAATCTGATTCTCATATCCACGAACATAAATAATTATATAATGCGTAATTATATCAGTAATTTTCAAAAATAGTTTTTTATTGAGTCTATTCTATAGGGTGTATTCCATTGATTTAGTCTTTTATTATTAGATTTTTCTATATATTTTATCGAAAATTTGAATGATTAAATTAAACTTTACTATTATATAATATTCATAGTTAGGTGGGATAGTATGCAAAATATACCGGATTCATTGAAAAGAATAATAGAAAAGAATCCAATCTTGGAGCATCGTGTTAGAGGATTACCAAATTTAGGTGAAAATTTAATTGATGGTCAATTTTCTAAAGAAGTTAGTAAAATTTATAATGCTTTTGGATTATATGGGAATGAATTATATGATATTGAAAATGAAAAAATTAAAAATATTTCTTCAAGATCACTTGGTGGTGGTAGTCCAATGAGAACTTCTGCATTTCCTTTATGTAAAGAAGCGTTGATTAGTATAATAAATAGTGATGAACTTTCGGATTATCCTATGGCTGCAGGTGATGAAGAATCAAGAAAAATAATTTTAGAATATCTAAAGCAAGAAGGATTGAAAAGTAATAATGGTTTATCGAAAGATAATATTATCTTTACAGTATCATCAACACATGCTTTTAATATTATTTCAAGTATTATTGCTAGGCCACATGATGTAATACTGATGACAGGTCCTAATTATGGTTTATTTACTTTTGTTCCTGAACGTATTTCTGGGGCAACCGTTGAGATTTTACCTTTATCTGAAGATGACAATTGGTATGTAAATTCACAAAAATTATCTAAAAGGATAGATGATATTAATATAAAACTAAAAGCTAAATATGGTGAATCTTTAGGATATACACCAAAAGTTGTTGCATTTTTAAATGAAAATCCACATAATCCTTTAGGTAAAGTAATGAATGAAAATAATAGAGAGATACTTGAGGGTATTGGAAATGTATGTTTATCAAAAGGAGTAATTGTTATTGATGATTTAATATATAGAGATTTAACTTATGATAGAAATAATTTAGCAAAGCCAATGGCTTCTTATGAAAAATTTTTTGATAATACAATAACAATAGCTGGTTTATCAAAATCTTATGGTTTAGCATCAATTAGAGCTGGTATGGTAGTTGCAAATGAGATAATAATTAGAGCAATAAGAAATAATATTTTTCAAACTATGGATTCTTCCCCAGTATTGCAAGGTAGAGCGCTAGCTGGTGCATTTAATGCATCTGAAAGACGAAAAAAAGAATATGATAACTATTTTAATCCTATTATTGCAGAATATAAATATCGTTTAGAATTATTGAAGGCCTTAATTAATGGACTGGATTTTATTGATGATAGCAGTTTGAAAAATCAAATAGAAAATGATATAAGAAATTATGCTTTTGGTTATAATATAAATCAAATATTAGATGGAATACCAAATGTTGATTTTGTAAATGGAACATTACCAGATTCTGGATTTTTTGAAATATTAGATTTTACTAAATTAAAAAATAAAGTAGCTGAAAATGGAAGAATAATTAGTGATGAAAAAGAATTGCTTAAATATATGTATGAACAAGAGAAAATTAAACTTATCTTGGGACAATCGATATCATGGCCAGATGAGGAACAACTTATAGGAAGAGTTACTACAGCATTACCAAGAGAAGATTTAGTAGAACATTTTAGTGCAATGAATAAATGTTTAAGAAAGTTAAAATAAATATGAAGAATATTGGAATTGTATCTTGTAATAATTGGATGAATAAAATTGTTGAAGATTTAATGTTAAAGCAAGAACTAATAAATAATAAAATAAATGCGGAAATTATTTCGTGGGAAAATAAGACAATCGATTATTCAAAATTTGATTGTTTAATATTACGCTCTGTATGGGGATATCAAAATAAATATTTAGAATTTAAAGAATGGCTAAAAATGATCAAAGATAAAAATATTTTATTGTTGAACAGTCCAGATATTATTATTGATAATATTCGAAAAAATAAACAGTTTGATATTTTAAAGAAAAATAATATTCCATTTATAACCACTAGTTTTGCATATAATGAAAATGATTTGGTAGAAAAAATTAATTTAAATTTCCCAAGTGTTATTAAGCCAATAATATCTGGAAGTGGAGAAAATACTTATTTGATAAATCATAATAATTTATCAAATTTAGGTTATATATTACAAAAAGCAAAAAATATTTTAAATCAAAGTGACAATGGGATAATGATACAACCATATATTAACGGTATAGAAAATGGTGAATATGCTTGCATTTTTATTGATGGCATAAATACTCATAATATGTTAAGATTTCCTGGCGTTTTTTCAGAAAAAAAGAAACCAATTTTTTTATTAAATATACCAAATTGTGTAAAAAAAATAGCAAATGATGTATCAAATATAGAAGACTTTTTTGGCTATTTATATATGCGAGTTGATATAGTTTTAAAAGATGGTAATCCTATCATTATGGAAGTTGAGTTGGCAGATCCAGACTTGATGTTTAAGTATATTGAAAATGAAAAAATCAGAAATCAAGGAATAAAAATATTATCAAAAAAAATAATTAGGAGAATGATGTAATGAAAAATTTATTATATTTTGAAGAATGTGAAACAAAATTATCACATGCTTTACTAAATCGTACAGATATCAATTTAATCATAATAAGAACGACTAAAAATATGAAATTTTTTTCAAAAGAATATTTAGAAAAAACTAAAAATTGTAATTGTTATATTATTGATTATTATAATGAATTACCACAGGAAGTTGAAAAATTTAAAAAATGGCTTAAAAATAAAAACATTAAATTAGATTATTTTTTAAATGACTCAGAATATTATTTAGAATTTTCTAATAATTTTGCTCGACAAATAGGATTGAATGCACTCTCGGAGAAACAAGTTAAATTAGTAAGAGATAAGGTGATAATGAAACAAGAATTTATCATAAATGGAATAAAAACTACTAATTTTAGAGCAATACAAAACAAAAAAGAACTTATTGATTATTGGATAGAAAATGAACGTTGTCCTATAGTAATAAAACCAAGATCTGAAATGAATAGCAAAGGTGTTTATAAAATTGAAAGTTTTGATGATATTGATAAAATTCCTTATGAAATTGTACCAAATAAATATATGGCAGAAATTTTTTGCTATGGTCATGAGTGGTCAATTGAAAGTTTAGTACAAAATGGAAAAGTGTTAGATTCTTATTTAAGCTATTTACCTAATGCGAGTATATGGGCAAGCATAGAAAATAAATTACATGCTCATATATCTTGTATAAATCAGCCTGATTATTTTGAAATGAAACCGAAAGATTACATTCAAAAAATTGTTGATGCATTTGGATTATTAAATGGTGCAATGACTATTGAAATATTTGTTATGGAAAATGGCAAGATGATAGCTGGTGAATTAGGATGGAGATTACCTGGTGGAATGGCTTGTGAAAATCATAGTATGTCTTATGGTTTCGATATATGGAATGCTTTAATTGATATTGCAGTAGGGAAAATTCCAAATTTAAAATATTATAAAAATAAAAAATATATAGGGAATATTAAACTTGCCAATTTAGAAGGAATAGTTCAATATGTTACACCAATTGAAGAATTATTGAATTATGCTGGTGTTATCGATGGGCAGGTATTTGCAAAAATTGGACAATATCAAACAAAACGAAGAGTAGGATCAGATTCATCTGGTTGGATTCAAGTTGAGGGAACAAGTATTAATGATATACTACAAAAGATGCAAATAATTCATAATAATTATAAAATAATAATTGATAATGATTCTAATAAAGTAAGGAGATTAAAGAGATGAACAGGAAGGTAAAATCAATATTAATTATCTCACTGTTAGTTATTGTATCACTAGTTAGTTTTAATTTATTGAAACATTCAAATAGAGATGCAGTATATTATACATCTTTAAATGAATTGAATGGGACAGAAATTGGCTTATCAACCAGTAGTACATTTGAGTCAATAGTTAATAAAAAAATTAATAACGTTAAAGTTAAATATTATGATAATGTCGCTGATAGAATTCTTGCTTTAAGAAATGGCAAAATATCAGCTTATATAACTGATGCTATATTGGCACAAGAAAATTTAAGAAATAATCAAGATTTAACTATAATTGAAGAATATATAGAAGAAGAAAGCTATGCATATGCAATTGCTCCCTTACAGAAAGAATTAAAAAAGAAGATTGATATTGCATTAAAAAAATTAAAAGAAGACGGTACATTAGAATATTTACAAGAAAAATGGTTTGGTGATAATGAAGAAAATAAAAAATTAGAAGATATTAAATTAACTGAAAAAAATGGTACTATAAAGTTTGGCACGTTAGCGACATCAGCTCCGTTCGCATATCTAAAAAATGGAAAAATAGTAGGATACGATATAGATACAATGTTATATGTATGTGAGTTACTAGGTTATAATTTAGAAGTTGTTGTAATGGATTGGAGTGGACTACTAACTGCAGTTAGTGTCGGTAAAGTTGATGTTGCAGGATGCAGTATTATTGTTACAGATGAAAGAAAAAAGTCGATGTTATTTTCGGAGCCAAATTATACGGGAGGAGTGGTTGCCGTAGTATTAAAAGATACATCAACATCTAACAATTTAATAAAAAATTTAAAAACTAATTTCTATAATACTTTTATAAAAGAAAATCGTTATAAAATTTTTGGGAATGGTATTTTAGTTACATTACAAATTTCTATGTTAACAATTATATTTGGAACTATTTTAGGAATTTTTTTAGGCATAGTTCGTATTTCTAAAAATCATTTATTAAAAACAATCTCTAAACTATTTATTTCAATTATACAAGGAATGCCAATAACGGTTCTATTATTAATTATGTATTATTTAATTTTTGTAAAAATATTCATTTCACCCATAGTAGTAGCAGTCATAACATTTTCTATATATATGTCGGCTTATATTGCAGAAATGATTAGAGGTGGTTATGAGGCAATAAACAAAAATCAAATTCAAGCAGCTTATGCATTGGGTTTTTCAAAAATTCAGACAATAAAATATGTTATTTTTCCACAACTTATTGATTATGTTATGCCTATATATAAAGGTCAAATAATCTCTACAATAAAATCTACTTCTGTTGTTGGTTATATTGCAGTGACTGATTTAACAAAAGTTGGAGATATGGTTAGGTCGAGAACTTTTGATGCATTTTTTTCTTTAATTGCAGTAGCTATAATTTATTTAATTATATGTATGATATTTGAAAAAATATTAGAATTAATTGAAAAAAATATTATAAAAAAAGAAAGAAGTTGGTAGAAAATGTTAAGCATTAAAAATATATCTAAAAGCTATGGTAAGACGCTTATATTTGATAAAATATCTTTTGAAGTAAACAAAGGAGAAGTTATTTCGATAATAGGTTCATCAGGGTGTGGAAAATCTACTTTGCTGAAATGTATTAATAGGTTAGAAAATATAACAACTGGATCGATATATTTAAATGGTGAGGATATTTCTACAATTGACTTAGTTAAATTAAGAAAAAATATTGGAATAGTTTTTCAAGATTATAACCTTTTTGAACATTTAACTGTATTAGATAATTTGACAATAGGGTTAATAAAAATTAAAAACATTCCAAAACATCAGGCATTAACACAAGCAATAAAGTTATTAAAAAAGGTTGGATTAGAAGAAAAAAAAGATAATTATCCGTGTGAATTATCTGGTGGCCAAAAACAGAGAGTAGCAATAGCAAGAACATTATTAATGAAGCCTAATATTATACTGTTAGATGAACCAACTAGTGCATTAGATAAAGAGATGAAGAAAGATGTATTAAAATTAATTAATGATTTAGTTAAAGAGAATATGACATTAATTATTGTTTCTCACGAAGAAGAATTTATTAAAAAAGTTTCTAATAAAATATTTAAACTTAACAAACATGAATTAAAAAGAATTAAATAGTAAGAATTATATGAAATATAGAGGTAAAAAATGGTAAACGAAGTAGAATTAATGAAATTTATATCACAAATATGTAAGGCAAATAACTTAGGAAATATTCATTCATGCAAAAGACAAAATTTAGGATTTAATAGGGTAGTTTGTATTATAAATGATACCTATGTGATAAAAATTTGCATTAATCATGATAAGGAAACCGGTATTAAAAATGAAATACAATATTATGAAAAAAATCAAAATTATTTTAATCCTAAATTAATTACTTATGATTTAACAAAAAAAATAATTCCTTATATTTACACTGTTGAAGAAAAGATAGATGGTGATAATTTATTTAATATTTGGGAAAATTTAGACAAAAAATCAAGAGAAAATTGTTTACTAGAATTAGTAAAAATACTTAGAACACTTCATAAGCCAATAAAAGTTGAAGATGCTAATGTTGATTATGTAATAGTTAAATATAATACTTATTTAGAGAAAATAAAAAAATCTAATATATTACCGACTAAAAAAATTGAATATTTAAATTTATTAAAAATAATAATACCTTCGTATTTTAATGATGCTAAATTTGGATATATACATGGAGATATACATTTTAATAATCTCATTTATTGTTCTGATGGATTAAAATTAATTGATTTTGAATGTTATGATAAAGGTCCATTAGACAAGGATTTTGATTCAATTAATAGAATGGTTAGAAATCCAAATAGTCTAATAAAAAAGGGATTGCAATCTTTTGTAAATCCAGATGATTATACGACTATTATGCCTTTCTTAAAACAGCATTACCAAGAAATATGTGGAAATATTAATTTTGATAATAGATTGCTAATTTATGATTGTATAAATTCATTAAAATGGTTATCTGTTTATCCAAATTATGAACCCTATCACGATATTTTATTTAATAAGAGCAGAAAACTTATTAAATAATTCAATAATATGTTATAATATAAACAACATAGATGATTCTTATTATTGTTTGGGGGGATTAATATGTTAATAAGTGTTGAAGGACTAGATGGGGTAGGTAAAAGCACAGTTTCTAAAGCACTTTCGTCTTTGCTAAATATATCAATTGCTGAAAAACCTATAAAAAAATTATTATATTTAAGTGATGATCAATCCAAAAAGATAACAAAAAAAATATATGGTTCTTATTCTAGTAATATTCAAGCAATGTATTATTTGATGGGGTATTTATCTGTTTTAGAAGATTCTAAAAAGTGTGATTTATTAATAGACAGAGGTTTTTTATCAACATACTACTTTTCTTATAATGATGAAAATAGTTTCTTATTTGATATGTTTGCACAAAATTATGGCTTACCAGATATAACAATTATATTGTATGCAACAGCCGAATCAAGAATAAAAAGAATTCAACAAAGAGATTCTTTTGATGATGATTTAAAAAAGAAAAGGCTATATGTTGATGGTTATGATAAATATTTTGAAGCAGTAAAAAAATACAATGTGCCATATTTATTGGTAAATAATGAAAATTTATCAATAGAAGAAACTTCTTGTTTAGTTTTAAAGTTATTAAACTCAGTCTTAGATAATAGAAACAATTTTGATGTTTTGAAAGAATTATTTTCTATAGAAAATTTATATGAACTAGAAACATATTCTTTTAAAGAAATTACAGAATTAATAAGTGATAAAATAAATGGTAATGTTTCAAATGAAAAAACAAAAGTTTTAAGAAAAAGGAGTGATAATGATGAAACAAATAATTACTAATAAACATAATTTAACTGATGCAGATATGACTGAAGTAGTAATGAGAGTAAAAGTATTACTTGTAAATTCTAACAATGAAGTGTTATTAGGTTATTCTCACAACAATTATCAATTTCCTGGAGGTCATGTAGAAGAAAATGAAACTCTTATTCATGCAGTTAATAGAGAAGTATTGGAAGAAACAGGTATAGATTTAGAAATTGATAGTTTAGAGCCTTTTGCTTGTGCCATAGGTTATTATAAAGATTGGCCTGCTGAAGGTAAAAACCGTAAAATAGAAATATATTATTATGAAATAAAAACTGATGAAAAACCTAATTTAGAGAATACTGATTATACTGAAAATGAAAAAGAAGGTAATTTTGAATTACGATACATACCTTTGACAAAAGTTGAAGAAGAATTAAGAAAAAATGCTAACGAATATGGTGACAAAAAAGGAATTGCAAGAGAGATGATTGATTTATTTGATGTATATAAAACAACGAAAGAATAATTTATAAATTAAATATCAGTTCTCGTATAGAACTGATATTTTGTGATTTGAGGTGAATTATGAGTTATATAATTGCTATTGATAGTGATGGTACATTAAGGAGAACTAATGGTGAAATATCTGAATACACTAAAGAAGCCATTGCAAAACAAATAAAAAAAAATAACATTGTTGTTATATGTACAGCACGTCCGAGATATCATACTTTGAAAATTAGTAATGAAGCAGGAGCAAGCAATTATCTAATTTCTTCTAATGGTTCTGAGATATTCGACTCAGAAAGTGGGAAAATAATATGGGCGACATATTTAAAATCAGCAGATTGTCAAAAACTTTATGATTATGCGAAAAATAATAATATTCGGATTATGTTTGTGTTAGAAAATACTGAATATGCGACGCACTTTGTAAGAAATGATAATCAAATTTTGCTAACTGAAGAAAATTTAACTCAGGTATTAGAAGGAAAAGTTAAACAAGCAATGATTATTGGTAAAGAAAAAGAAAAAATTATACAATTCAAAAACATTGTTCAAAAGGAGTATAAGATGAGTATTCTTGATTCTTCAAAAAAATATAGTAGTGAAATTTGGTTTAGTGTTGTAAGTAATGATGCTTCAAAGGGAAGAGCTTTATTAAAATTAGCTGAATATTTAAAAATTTCATTAAGTAATATTATTGCTATAGGAAATGATAATAATGATATTTCTATGTTTAAAATTGCCAAAATAAGTGCAGCTGTTAGTAATGGCACAGAAGAAGCATTAAAAAATGCTGATGTTATTATTAAAAGTAATGATGAAGATGGTGTAGCAGTTTTCCTCGAAGAAATGTTATAATTTTGTAATTATTATGCTATAAAAATGTCTAATATTTATTTAAAAATTATTTATTAAATTAAAGTAAGATCTATAATGGTATTACTTTTTTTTTAATTCATACAATTAATTAAGAAATAATATTTTAGTTTTTTAATTATGGAGGTCGTAATGAAGAATAGTAAGTGTAAAAAAAATATAAAGACATGCTTTAATTACATAGAAGAATTTAAAACTGATAAAAAAAATATTACTGAAGTAGAATTAAAAACTATTTTCAATAAGAAATATTTTAAATATATAAAGAGGTTAGAAAATAGAATAATAGGAGATTTATCTTTATGATTCATTCAAAGAAAACTAAAGTTGTATTATATTTAAGATTATCAGATGAAGATAAGGGTAAACTTACAAAAGATGAAGTATCAGAAAGCATTAAAAATCAAGAATTAATGTTAAGGGAATATGCTATTAATGAAGGCTTTGAAATAATTGGTGTTTATAGTGATGAAGATTGGTCTGGGGGAGACGCTACTCGCCCGGAATTTAATAAAATGATAAAAGAATGTGCTTCTGGTAATGTAGATATTGTTTTATGTAAAACACAGGCTAGATTTGCAAGAGATTCTGAACTTATAGAAAAATATGTACATAATAAATTTCACGAATGGGGTGTTAGATTTAAAACAGTCGTTGATAAAATTGATAATACTAAAAGAGAAACTAAAAAGACAAGTCAAATTTTAGGATTAACTGATGAATGGACGCTTGAAGATACTTCTTTAAATATTCGTGAAACATTTAGAACAAAGAGAAAGGCTGGAGAGTGTACTGCAAGCTTTGCTGTATATGGATATTTGAAAGATCCAGAAAATAAAAATCATTTAATACCTGATTCCATTGCTTCAATAAATGTAAAAAGAATCTTTGATGAATATATAAAAGGATACGGATTAGATAAAATTGCAAATGGTCTTAATGAAGATAAAATATTAAGTCCATTAGAATATAAAATGTTAAATGGATCTAAACTTAAAATACCTTTACTAAAAAAATATTTTGATTATGATTGTATTGATAAAGCTGGTACTTATGTTGTTAGTGTTAATTTCACAAATAAAGAAGATCAAATATTAAATAATTTAATTAGTTTTAATTATATTACAACTGATATGAAAAACTTTAACAATAAATGTGATATTACTTTAAAAAGATACTCTGATGATAGAACAAAAATATATTATTCAGAAAAAGAAGATTTAGATATTAGCAAATTTAATGAAAGTGATTTTATTCTTATAAAAGAAAATGATACTATTCCTAAAACTGCTACTTGTATTGCAACAATAACAAAAGAATTAGATCGTACCCATATTATTGATTATCAATTTGAAATAAAATTAAAAGAAAATCTAAAACACGAAAAATATTATTTTGATATTAAGGGATATGTAGATAACGAAAATACAAATTTAGTATTTGAAAAAAATATAAGAAGAAAAATGAAATGGTCCGAACAATCAATTAAAAAAATTCTTAAAGATGAAGTCTATATTGGTAATATGGTACAATTTAAAACAACTACTGTAAGTTATAAAAATCATACAATTATTAAAAATGATGATGAAGATAGAATTAGAAAAAATAATACTCATAAAGCTATTATTGATCCTAGTATTTGGTATAACGTACAGCAAAGATTAGAAGAAAAAGCTAGAAGTTGTAAAAATGGAACAGTACACGTATTTTCTAATAAAGTTTATTGTATGAAGTGCAATAGGATTTTTTCTAGATGTGGAAAGAATAAAGAAAGTGGATATGGATATTTATGTTGCAAAGATAAAAAAGACCATTGGGCGAATTGTGATAATAAAAAATGGCTAAAAGAATATGAATTACATAATTTTGTTTTAGAAAAAATAAATACTATGTTAGATAAGTTTTATGATAATGATATTCTTAATAAACTGAATGGTGAAGAAATAGAACAAGATTTATTTAAAGATAAATTAAAAGCACTTGAAAAAGAAGAAATTAAAATAATCGCGGATTTACAAAGTAAAAATACAAATTTTCAAAAACTATATGAAGATCGAACTTCTGGATTACTTTCAGAAAAAGAATTTTTAATTTTAATGAATAAATATAAAGATGATAATGCTATGTTAGAAGATAGATTAAAAATAGTAAGACAAGATATAGCAACAACTACTCTTAAAAAAGAAACATTAAAATCTAAAAAGAATATATTTAAAAAATATCGTCATATTGATAAATTAAATGTTGAAATAA
>CANQIS010000044.1 GCA_947624115.1 uncultured Bacilli bacterium | reverse complement strand
CAATTTGCTTACCTATTTAAATGGTGGAAATACACATATTTCAGATATCTTATCTTTCAACTAGCACAACGCGTTAAAATATATTTGATGAAAAAACTTTAGTTGTTAAGGAATTATTAACAACTTCTAATAAAAAGTTGCAAAATAGGTTAAGCGTGTTATATAATGTATACGGGTTTAGAGCTGACAAATGACTTCGGTCTGTCAGTCTTTTTTATATTCTCATTTAAATTGTTTTAAGCTTACCACTACATTTACGGAAATTTACAATTTCTTAATACAAAATTTGACAACAGTCGGGGGGGGTATTATATAATATTACTAGTCCGAAGTTTTGAACTAGAAAATGTGGAAAAATTAAAATTTTCACATAAAAAGGTTGAAATTTATGACAATTCGACCTGTTTTTGTTGAAAAAATATAAACTTTGTGATAAAATAACGAAGACATTTTACATAAGTACTAGATTTCCTTTAAAAAATTATGTAAAAAAAGAATATTTATATTTGTGGGGTGTTTTAACAATGTATAAGTATTTAAAAAGAGGACTTGATATCATATTTAGTTTTATCATATCAATAGTTTTAGCTGTACCAATGATAATTATTGCTGTTTGTATTAAGCTAGATAGTGAAGGACCGGTCTTTTTTAAACAAGAAAGAACTGGAAAAAATGGAAAAATCTTCCTGCTATATAAGTTTAGAACCATGGTAGCAGATAATGATGTTCATGATAAGAATTGTGAAGATAAGTACACAAGAATTGGTAAATTTTTACGTAAAACAAGTCTTGATGAATTGCCACAAATCCTTGTAAACATATTGCTAAAAGGGGAAATGAGTTTTGTGGGACCAAGGCCCTGGATTTGTGCGTACTATAACAATATGCTCAGCGAACAGAAGCATAGATGCGATGTTCTTCCAGGAATTACAGGCCTTGCTCAAGTAAATGGAAGAAACAATTTAAATGTACTTGATAGAATTGCCTATGATTTAGAATATGTCAAAAACTTCTCGTTTAAACAAGATGTAAAAATAGTACTTCTAACTATTAAAGCTCTCTTTACACGAGATGGTGGAGAAGCAACAAGTAAAAGTGGTATTCACAATGATATATATATATTGAAACATCAAACAAAATCAAAAAATAGGAAAAAACAAGCAAATCCTGAAAACAGAACTTCAAAAGCACTACAATCTAATAATCAATTACAAGAAATAAATTAGGTGGTTGGTACAACATGAATAAAAGTGAAAAATTAGTTAGTATTATTGTTCCTGTATATAATGCTTCAAAATTTATAGAAGAAACAATTCGTACAGTACGGCAACAAACTTATTGTAATTGGGAATTATTATTGATTGATGATTGTTCTAAAGATGGAAGTGCAAAAATTATAAAGGAAATAGAAAAAAAAGATAAAAGAATAAAGTTGTTTCAGTTTAAAGAAAACCAAGGAGCTGCAGTTGCGAGAAATAAAGGAATTGAACTTGCAAGTGGAAAATATTTATGTTTTTTAGATGCAGATGATTTATGGGAAAAGAAAAAGCTTGAAAAACAAATCAAATTTATGAATGAAAAAAAGTGTTCTTTTTCTTTTACAGGATATGAATTTGCTTCTGAAAACGGAATTCCAAATGGAAAAAAAGTTTATGTTCCTGCAAAAATAAATTATCGCCAAGCCTTAAAAAATACAACCATATGGACAAGTACAGTTATGCTTGATTTATCTAAACTATCTAAAGAAGATATTTATATGCCGAATGTAAAGCGAGGACAAGATACAGCTACTTGGTGGAAAATATTAAAAAAGATTGATTATGCTTATGGTTTAAATGAAATATTATCATATTATAGAAGAAGTAATAATACTTTGTCATCAAATAAGTGGAAAGCACTAAAAAGAACCTGGAATTTATATAGAAATGTTGAACATTTAAATTTACTTTCCAGTTGTTATAATTTTTGTTGGTATTGCTTCAATGCAATAAGGAGGAGAATATAATGAAAATAAAATATTTTTTGAAATGTAAATTAAGAAATATCCTTTTTAAAATAATGGATGATGAAACATATATCAAGTTTCAATTTAAAGCTAAGACTGGGAAGAAACTTGATTTAGATAATCCCCAGACATTTAGCGAAAAAGTTCAATGGTTAAAATTATATGATAGAAATCCAATATATACAACCTTTGTAGATAAAGCAGAATGTAAAGAGTATCTTAAAAAGATTGTACCAAGTAAGTATATTATAAAAACATATGGCGTTTATGATAATTTTGACGATATTGATTTTAACAAGCTTCCAGATAAATTTGTTATCAAATGTACACATGATTCAGGCAGTATAGTTATTTGTGATGATAAAGAAGATTTTTTAAAAAATCTACGAACTCATAGAAAAAAGATAATTGCTGCTCAAAAATATGATTTTTATAGGTCTGGTAGAGAATATCATTATAAAAATGTTCCTAGAAGAATTATTGTAGAAGAATTACTAGAAAATAAAGATAAAACTAAATTTTTAGAATATAAGCTTTGGTGTTTTTATGGCGATGTAAAACTAGTAGATGTTGTAGAAAAAGATAGTAATTCCCCTTATGGAGTTGTTTCTAATTATTACGATTTAGATTGGAATGCTTTAGATTTAAAATTTTTGTTTCCAAAAAAGAATACTGAATTTAATAAACCAAAACAATTAGAAGAACTAGTCAGTATTGCTAATAAGATTTCTAAAGATTATCCAGTTATGAGAGTCGATTTTTATGTTGTTAATGATGAAATAAAAATAGGCGAATTAACAATTTACCATGCTTCTGGTTATAGTAAAATGCATCCTGAACATTGGGATTATGACATTGGAAAATATATAAATTTAGAGAAAATAAAAGCAAAACAGAATAAATAATTGAGGTTAGTATATGAAAAAGTATAAAGTTTCAATTTGTATTCCAATATATAATGCAGGAAAATATTTGAGGGATTGCTTGAATTCTTTAGTTCACCAAACGTTAAAGGATATAGAAATAGTATGCGTTAATGATGGGTCAACAGATAACTCTCTAAATATTCTTAACGAATATGCTAAAAAGTACAAAAACA
This sequence comes from uncultured Bacilli bacterium, assembly GCA_947624115.1. GTDB lineage: Bacteria > Bacillota_I > Bacilli_A > RF39 > UBA660 > CAJLIR01. Next base: position 10,860 of record CANQIS010000044.1, on the reverse strand, counting down.
TTCAAATTATAAATCAAGAAAATCAAGGATTAGGTGGAGCTAGAAATACAGGAATTAGAAATGCTCATGGCGAATACATAGGATTTGTTGATGCAGACGATTTTGTGGATTTTCAAATGTATGAGATTATGTATAATACCGCCAAAATCAATAAAGCAGATATAGTAATGTGCAATTTAGAGTTTTATCCTAATGACATAAAAACGCAGAAAAATATTTGGTATAAGCCTTACGCGGGGGGGGTAATAACAGGGGAATTTTTAAGCAAAAATGTTCAACCTTGGAATAAGATTGTGTTAAGAAAATTGATTGAGGAAAACCATTTTGAATTTTATGAAAAGAACGGAGATGGAATGTTTTCTTTGCTAATGCTATATGCCAATAAAATAGTTAGTGTTGACCAAAAATTATACAAGTATCGAATTGGACATGATTCTATGAGCACGAATTATAAACTAGAAAATTTTATTATATCAGTAAATTGTGCCAAAGAATTGATAAAAAAAGTAAAATTAACAAAGTATAAAGATTCACTTCAAGAATTTTTTGAATATAATTTGATATATTCTCTAATCCAAGTTCTTACTATTTCAGCTCTAAAAAATGATAAAGTTCATTTTAATTTTTATAAGAAAGAATTAAAATCTATAAATTATCTAAAAAATAAATATGTTAAAACATTATTAAAAAAGCAGTACTCGACCCTTAAGTACTATGGAATGTTATATATTTTACCAGTTAACTTTTATTTATCAAGATTACTATTAAAGTTTGTGTTTTAATAAAGGAGTGATTCAATGAAATTGGAAGTATTGATTTCTACTGTCAATCTAGATGAAAACAAAAAACTAATAAAAAACATGAATATTAAAGGCTATTCTACAACTATAAATCAAATTATTAAAAAAGATTATGAAGCTCCAAAAGATGTAACAACAGGAAAGAATGTATTATATTCATATCATGAAAAGGGTTTAAGTAAAAGTAGAAATAAAGCGTTTTTAAAAAGCCGTGCAGATATATGTACAATAGCTGATGATGATATGTATTATTTGGATGATTATGAGAAAACAATATTAGATGCTTATAAAAAGTATCCAGATGCTGACATAATCGCTTTTTATGTTGAACACGGAAATCGTTTAAAGAAACAAAAAGAAGGAAAGGTAGGATTTTTAAAATCAATGAGGATATCTTCTGTACAATTAACTTTTAAAAGAAAAAGTATTGTAGACAGAAAAATATTCATGGATGAGCTATTTGGAACAGGTTCAAAATATTATTATGGAGAAGAAAATATCTTTCTTTTTGACTGTTTAAGACAAAATCTTAAAATTTATTATGTCCCTCAAAAAATAGCAATTCTTAAAGATAGTACTTCTTCTTGGAGTAGAGAAAATACTATTGAATTACACAAAATACGAGGTGCTACTTTTTATCGGATGTCTAAAATATGGTATCCACTTTTAATTATACAATTTGCAATTCGAAAAAGAAAAAAGTATAAAGGATTATCAACATTTACAATTATTAAAAGTATGTTTCAAGGTGCAAAAGAATATAAAGGAATACAAAGATGAAAAAAATATATTTTGTAGGTGATTTGTTAAATAATACTGGTCCTGCTATAGTAAATCAATCATACTATCCTTATTTAAAAAACAAAGTAAAATTTTGTTTTAGCAATAATAAATTAGTTCGTTCAATTCATTTTTTTCTGTTTTTTCCATTTTCCAAAAGTATAGTCATTTCAGGCTTTTCAAAATTAAATCTTCTGTATGCTAAAATTTCCAAGCAATTTCATAAGAATACTATATATTTAATGCATGGATATATGAAAATGGAATTATTATATTCTGATAAGTCGGAAGAGTATAAGAAAGAAAGAATTGAAGAAGAGTATCAATTATTGTCACATGTAAATAAAATATGTTGTGTATCCGAGCTATTTTCTAAAGTGTTAAGTAAAGACTATCCACAATTTAAAAGTAAGATTTTTTATGTGAATAATGGAATTACATTTACAAAAAATAAAAAACAAGTCTTAAAAACAGAAGCAAAAGATAAGTATACTATTATTTCTGTTGGTGGGGGAGTTCGAATTAAAAATAATATAAAAGTTTGTGAAGCTATTTCAAAGATTAAAAATAAAAACATAAAATATGTTGTGATTGGGAAATTAGCAGAAGACGGAGAAAAAATCAAACAATATCCTTTTGTGGAATATTATGAAAATTTACCTCATGAAGAAGTTCTTTTAAAAATGAGCCAAGCAAATATATATATACAAAATAGTTTTTTTGAAACATTTTGTTTAGCGATAGTAGAAGCAATTGATTGTGGTTGTGATGTTCTTATTTCTAAAAATATTGGTGCACTTAGTATATTGGAAAATGTTAAAGAAAGTGATATAATTTATGAAAATGATAGTATAGACGAACTATCTACAAAAATTCATGAAAAAATAAAGAAATCAAACTTTCATGTCACTTATAATAAAAATACTTGTTCATGGAAAGAAAGAAGTAATGAATTATTAAAATTGATTGGAGAATAATATTATGGTGTTGAAAAAGAAACAAATAAATTCAATTATATATTATACCTATTTTATTTTGTTTTTTCTGTCTCAAATTCAAGGATATTTTAAGTTATCAATTTTTGGATTAGGCTCAAATATTATATTTAATTTTATTCTCCTTACAATTTTATTTGTTGTTAATATAAAAGATATAAAAAAGGATTTTTTCTCCTTTATACTTTCTATTTTTATCATATTATTGCTTCTTGCTTCATTTGCTTATACCAATTGTGGAGTTGGTAGTATATTAAACTTGTATAATTTTATAATAGGAATTTTGGTATTTAATGCAATAGATATAGATAGAAAAAAAATAAAGTTTATATATGCTGTAGGACTTTTCATATATTTTCGTAATTTTCTTCTTTCATTTAACATTTGGAATAATTACTTATATGGAGTCACTTCAGATAATCCTAATAGTGTAGGTATCAATTTGTTTTTCTCATATATTCTAGTGTACAATTTTCTTAAAGATAAAAAGAAACCTGTCTTAAATTTTCTTCTTCTTCTTGTTACATTTTATGGGGTATACTCAACCAATTGCCGAAGTGCATTACTAGCTTTATTTATCTTTGCGGTAATTATGTATTTTCCTTTTGCCAAAAAATATGTCTATAAACATAGAACTGTTTTTTTGTGGCTGATTGTCATAATAGGAGCTGTTTTTCCATTTATATATGTAAATATGTATCAAAATAATTATAATTTTGTAATGCCATTTACAAACAAAGAATTGTATACAGGACGAGAACATTTATGGTCTCCAATAATCATGGAATTAAATAAAGAGAAAATAAATTACTTTATAGGACTTGGTTCAAATCATATGACTGATAGGGGATTGATAAATAATTTCCATAGTTGGTATTTAGGTTTCATTTTTTCCTTTGGAATAGTGATTTTTACTATGTGCTTTATTATATTGATAAGAAAGACAAAAGCTTTAAATCGAAAAAATATAATCTTTGCTATACTTAGTTTTTTAATTATTGGCTATGTGGAAACAGTAGGATTATGGACAAGTACTCAAATATTGATATATATACTCTTTTTAATAGGAAGATTTGAAACAAAGGAGGACAACAATGATAACAGTATTTACTCCGACATACAATCGAAAAGAATTACTAAAAAGATGTTTTAATTCTTTGCTCCAACAAACTGATAAAAATTTTAAATGGCTCATTGTTGATGATGGCTCTATTGATGATACGGATAAGCTTGTGTCTATTTTAAAGAAAGAAGCTCCTTTTGAAATTATTTATTTTTATCAACAAAATGGCGGAAAACATAGAGCACATAATACAGCAGTGAAATTATGTGATACAAATTATTTTTTAATATTAGATTCTGATGATATTTTAAGTAAGAATGCTATCGAAGTATTAAATAAAAAAATTTCACTAATCGATAATCAAAATAATATATCTGGTATTTTAGGAAATAGATTTTATATAGAAAATCAAAAAGTAATTGGTACTGTTGTTCCTGATATAAAATATGCAAGCGGTATTGAATTATATCAAAAATATAATTTCAAGGGAGATACTTTAAGGTTATACAAGACAAAAATTTTAAAAGAATATTTATTTCCTGAAATTCCAAATGAAAAATTTATTTCTGAAAATGTTGTTTTTGATAGAATTGACCAAAAGTATAAATTTTTAATTATTAAGGACAAATTATACTTATGTGAATATCAAGAAAATGGTTATAGTAATAGTATCAATAAATTAAAATACAATAATCCTATAGGTTATTCATTATCATTAAAAAGTGCTTCTGAAACTGCCATTAACTTTGGCCAAAAAATAAATTGGACAATTTTATATATTATATGGTGTAAAAAAATGAAGTTAAAAAATTCCTTTAAAGAATACAAAAATAAGATTTTATATGTTATACTATACCCGATTTCTCAAGTTTTTATCTTAATGAGATATCCTAGATTTTTCTTTAAGATATTTGAGAATGAATCATTTCATTTAAAATCTTCTAAATAGTGAAAAGAATGTACAATATGAAGATTTGTAGAAAAGAGGTAATAGATAATGAAATCCAAAAAGAAAACATCTAATCAAATTCAAAAGGATTTATTAAGTATTATTATTCCAGCTTATAATGCAGAAGTAACGATAGAAAAGTGTCTTAATTCAGTAATAAGTCAAAGTTATAAAAATATGGAAGTGATTGTTGTAAATGATGGGTCAACAGATAATACAAAATCAATTGTTGAAAAAATAGCTAAAAAAGAAAAACAAATACAATTATTAAATCAAAATAATCAAGGGACTTCAGCAGCAAAGAATTCTGGCTTGAGACAAGCAACAGGAAACTTAGTTATGTTTTTAGATTCTGATGATTATTTAGAAGAAAATATTATCGACAAGGCAGTAAAAGAAATTGGTAAAAAAGATTTATTGATATTTGGTTATCAAACAGTCGATAATTCTAGTAAAGAAAAAGCTATTATCACGCCATTTTCTCTTTCAAAGCAATGTTGGGAAAAGTCTGAAATTAAGGATAAAGTGTTAGAGTTTTTAGGATTTGGTGTTTTCATTGATGTAATTTGGAATAAAATTTACAGGAAAGAATTGATTGATAAAACAATATTTAATACAGATTTAGTGAGTGGTGAAGACTTATCGTTTAATCTAAAATACTTTGAAAAATGTAATTGTATAAAAATAATCGATAACATAGGATATAACTATTCAATACGCGTGGGGGGGGGATACTTACAAATATAGAACCAGTCAAATTGAGTCACATATTTTTATAACACATGAATTATTAAACTTTAATGATTCAAAGAAAAAAGAAATATCAAATTATTATTATAATTCTATGTTTTATGATTTATTATCTTTAGTGAGTAGTAAAAACTTGAGCTTTTTAGATAAAATTCACAAAATGAAGTTCATTAGGAAAAATATAAAACAATATGATAATTTTAATTTTTCACAGTTATCAGTCAAGAAAAAATATATTTTTAAAGTTTTGAAATTCAATAGTATATTAACTTATTTAGTAATCAAAGCTTACTTTTTAATTTGAAAGAAGAGGTGATTTTATGGGTGATTTAGTATCCGTTATAATTCCAACTTATAAAAGACCAGATAGTCTCAAAAACGCTATTAAAAGTGTTGTAAATCAGACTTATAAAAATATAGAAATAATAGTTGTAGATGATAATTCTAAATTTCCTGACTATAGAAAAAAGACAAAAGAAATAGTAAAAGAGTATCCTCAAATAATTTTAATAGAAAATAAAAAAAATTTAGGAGGTGCTTTATCAAGAAATGAAGGTATATATATTGCTAAAGGAAAATTTATTGCCTTTTTAGACGATGACGACACTTATAGAGAAGATAAAATTGAAAAGCAATATGATTTATATCAAAAAAATAAAGATAAGAAAATCGGACTTGTTTTTTGTAATGATAAAGATATAAATGAGAATGAAAATATCATTTATCAACAAATGATGGGATGTATTGCACCTACTTCTTTTTGGTTTCTTCCAAAAAAAGTTTTAGAAGAAGTCAATTATTTTGAAGATTCACCATGTAAACAGGATTCAATATTATTTTTAAAAATACTTTTAGCCGGTTATCATACTATAAAGGTTCCAGAAAGATTAGTTCAATTTAATGTACATAGTAGTGAGACAGGAATTAGTGGAACTAAACTAAGCAATATAGAAGGTATATTAAATTATCGTAAACTTTGTAGAGAAAATTATGACCGATTAGATTCTTCAAACCAAGTTGATAATGTTGAATGTAATTTTAGCAAACAACTGATTACATTATATTTAATAAATCATCTTGACAAAGAAGCAAAAGAAGAATTAAAAAATATAAAAAAAAGAAAACCTTTTAGCAAAATGGCAATCTTAGGAATGTGTAAAATAAAATTTAAAAGAATATATTTGAAGTGGTTAGGATGAGTAGTATGAAGCAGAAAAGTTTAAAAGCTAATTTTTTATATAATATTTTTTATCAAATTTTAACAATTATTATTCCTTTTATTACAACTCCTTATATTGCTCGAGTGATTGGTCCAAAAGGAGCTGGAATTAACTCATATACATATTCGGTTGTTTCCTACTTTCTTTTGTTTGCAAATCTTGGAATTAGTAATTATGGGAATAGGTTAATCGCAAAAAATAGAGATAATGAGGATAAGTTATCTAAATCTTTTTCTTCTCTTTTTAAAATTCATATTATTACGACAGCGATAATGCTAATTATATATATATTTTATGTAATGATTTTCGGTGCAAATTATAAATTGTTTTATTTGTGTCAATCATTATATTTAATTTCTGCTCTTGTTGATATTAGTTGGTTATTTTTTGGATTGGAAGAGTTTAAGATTATAACTATTAGAAATACAATTATAAAACTAATTTTAACTTGTTGTATATTTATATTTGTAAGAAGTTATGACGATTTATATATATATATTTTACTATTATCTGGTTCTGGTTTATTATCACAAATTCTACTCTTTCCATTTTTTAAAAAATTAAATATAAAAATTTGTAAAACTAATTTTAAAGATTTAAAAAAACATATCAAACCACTACTAATTTTGTTTATTCCGATTATAGCACTCAGTATTTATAAGTTAATGGATAAAATTATGTTAGGAGGTATGACAACTATAACGGAAGTAGGTTTTTATGAATATGCTGAAAGAATTATAAATCTACCGATGACTATTATTACTGCTTTAGGTACTGTTATGTTACCAAGAATGTCAAATTTAGCTAGTAAAAATGATGATAAAAAGTTCATTGAATACATTAACAAGTCAATGAAAGTTATATTATTTTTATCTATTCCTCTTTGTTTTGGAATTATTATTGTATCACCTATTTTTGTTCCGATATTTCTCGGAAATGCATACAAAAAAACGAGTTATATAACGACTATTTTAGCATTGACTATACCTTTTATAGCTTGTGCTAATGTTATACGTACGCAATATTTAATTCCTAAAGAAAATGATAAAGATTTTATAATATCGTTAATATTAGGTGCTATAGTTAATCTTTTCCTGAACTTGATTTTTATTCCAAAATACTCATCAATTGGTGCAGCTATAGCAACTTTAATTGCAGAAATTGCTGTAATGTTATATCAAGTAATTAAAGTTAAAAATGTATTGAATATAAAATTATATGTTGAAGATGCTTTCTCTTTTTTCCTAAAAGCAATAATAATGTCTATTGTTATATATATAATATCATTGTTTAATTTTAATCGAATTATAAAACTAATAACTATGGTGTTATTTGGAATTGGAATTTATTTTCTAATGAATTATAAGTACATAACCACGGTTGTTAATATTAAAAAAATTTTGAAAGGAAATTTTAAAAAAAGGTAGAAATTATGAATAAAAAAGAAAATAAAGTTAATAATGTAAATAAAATGAACTTCAAAAGGTTAAAATATGGTATCTTTAGAAGAATTTATAAGAATAATCCAGTAAAGTATACTAAAAATAAATTTGAATATTATATGGGATATAAGTTGAATTTGAAATGTCCAAAAACATTCAATGAGAAACTTCAATGGGTAAAGTTATTTTACTATAATGAGTTGTATGAAAAATGCTCTGATAAAGTTGAAGTAAGAGATTATGTAAAAGAAAAACATCTTGAAAACATTTTAACAAAATTATATGGTGTATATAATAGTTTAGATGAAATAAATTTTGATGAGTTACCACAGAAGTTTATGATAAAAACAACGCATAGTTCTGGTGGTGGATATGTTGTAAAAGATAAAAATGAAATAGATTTTGACAAAATGAGTCAAATTATCAATCAAAGTTTAGCAACCAATTTATATCCAGAAAATTATGAGTGGCAATATAAAAATTTAAAGCCTAGAATAATGGTTGAAGAACTAATTGAAACGGATAAACCTGATTTAATAGATTATAAATTTTTCTGTTTTAATGGAAAAGTAAAATACATATATGTTTCAATAGGAACAACAACAATAGATGAATTTGCCATCGATTTTTACGATGAAAATTGGAATTACTTAAATGTAAAAAGGGAACATCATAAAAATTTTGGAAAAATAGAAAAACCTGAGAAATTTGAAGAAATGAAAAAAGTTGTAGAAAAATTATCAGAAGACTTTACTCATGTAAGAGTAGATTTATATAATGAAAATGACCGAATTTATTTTGGAGAGTTAACATTTACAACTGGTTCTGGATATGGAAAATTTGAACCTGAATCATTCGATACTGAACTTGGTAAGTATTTTGACTTAGAAAAGTTGAAACTTACAAATCAAAAAGTAAATAAGTAGAGAATAATAGTTTTTAAAAATTGAATAAAAAAGACTGTCTCAAAATCGATTACTCGATTTTGAGACAGTCTTTTCTATATAATGATTTTACAAGATTTATTTTGAACAGTTAGTTTTTTATGAAGTGATATAAATGTGTATCATAATAATTTACAACTTCTTCGACAGTTCCACTTTTCTCTAAAATATCAATCAAATCTTTTACTCCTGCGGTTCTATGTGAAATGAAGAGATAAACACTATCGTTTTTCGTAATGAGATTGGCATCTTCTGTTACAGCTTTTTTATTCTTTTTATAATCATAACTATATGGAACATTGTAATAAGAAGTAACCAGTGTTTGACCATATATAGTATTATCTATTTGAATTGGTAAAACTGGTAACATTTCTGTTGGAGTTGCTTTTTCTTTAGATAACTTCTTTAGGTCACTATATGAAATTTTATATCCTGTTTCATAGGTATAAATAGGAATTGAACTTCTATATACATATATAACATCATCTTTTGTTGTTTTATTTTCAATATATTCTATACTTTTATCAACTTCCGAACCTGATTTATATACGTGTTGTTTGTAAATATTTTTTACCCCCCCGCACCGATTAGGAGAAGAGAAATTCCTAAGATGCTGTAGAAGACTATTTTAAATCCTTTTTTCTTTTTAGCTTTAAAAAATTCTTCAACAACATTACATTCATATCCAACCAATACAATACCAACAATAGCATAAGATTGAATAAGTCTGTCTTGGATTGGATAAAATCCTAAGTAGGAAGCAATAAAGAGTAGAACTAGGGAAAGTATAAATGGTACAACAAGTTGGGAAGAATCTTTCTTTTTTCTATATGTATATATCATATACAATAGCATTAAAATGCCGAAAAGTCCTGCGAAATAAATTGGATAGAAATTCCAAAATTCTCTAATCATTATACAAATGAGTTTAATATCGGATAATGATGTAGGTATCAATGGAAATTTTAGAAGTGCCCAATATAAAGCTCCATCTGCATTTTGAGATGTTGCGGATAACCACAATACATAGTTCAGAATAAAACTAATTAAAACAATAGAACATAATCCTAATTTTTTTAAAATTTTCTTATCTTTCTTTTTTATCATTTCTTTCAAAAACTTAATGCATTCAATTATCATTATCGCAGCAATAAAAAATACTGCAGGAAATGAAAACCATATTAAGATAGAAAATGCAAGGACCATTTGCCATAGCTTAATTTTGTTATCTCTATATTTCTGATATAAAAATAGAGCAAGTAGACAGCAAAAATTATCTGACATATAAGGCTTTGCTTCGTTTCCGTAATAAATATATCGGTCTGTTAACGAGAAAATAGCTGTTATAAATAAAGCATAATTTTTTTTGACTTTGTCCTTTAACAATAGATATACAAGAGAAATACAGCCAAATGAAGTTAACAAGGACCATATTCTCAATGTTAGTTCAGATGTTCCAAAAATAGTTATAATTGATTTAACAATAAATAACCATCCAATTGCGCAGCTTTGTCCCCAATCCAACGGTGAAGCAATTATTTGAGAAAAAGACCTTGTGCAGATAGAACTAACTAGCATTGCTTCATCAAGCCATAAAGAACGATTATAAATATAGGGAGCAACATGTAATATCACTCCTATTAGAATACAAATAATAAGAATAACGCTAATCATTCTTTCAAATTTAAAATTTGATTTTTCTTTTTTCATTTTAACCACCATTTCTTTGCATTTCATTATGAAAAGCACATCATTCTTTAACATAGATTTATCACATATTAAGAATGAAAACTAGAATGACTTTATTATATCAAACATTGTTTCATATGTAAAACTGTTTATGTTACTACTCAGCCATAAAATGAACAAATTAACAAAAAAAGCACAAATAAATAAAAAAGTGTGATATTATAAATA
>CANQIS010000043.1 GCA_947624115.1 uncultured Bacilli bacterium | reverse complement strand
TATTCAATGAATTGTGAAGAGATATGTGATTTAATAAAATTAAAAAGAAGAAATAATAAAATCTTTAATAATAAATTAGAATTGAAAATATTTGATTTAACCAAAGTAGATATAAATAATCAAAAAAGTAAATATTATGAAATTGTAAATATGTTTAAAACAGATGATTTAAAAAAATTAAAACAAATAATAAGTAAAGAAGAATTAAAAGAAATATTAATAACAATGGAAAAATATAACCAAGAAGAAAGTGAGTGGAGAAAAATGGAAGATATTTATAATATGATGATGAATGAAAAAGTTGATTTTAGCGCTGCATATGAAGATGGAATAAATGTTGGAAAAAGAGAGGGTATTGCTATTGGGAAAAGTGAGGGAATATCCATTGGCAAAAGTCGTGGAATAAAGAAAAGAAATTCTGAAATTGTTAAGAATATGCTAGCTAAAAATCTTGATATTAATTTAATATCAGAGATTACAAATTTAACTATTTCTGAAATAAATTCATTAAAATAATATGAAAAATTTATTTGTTTTTTCTGATTATGAAAAAAGTTAAAACACAAAAAGTTATTGCAATTACAATTTAGAAATTTTATAATTTAAATATCATAATGAATAGAAGATGTTTAAATTATGATGAAAAAAGTATAAATAATAAAGGATTTACTTTAATAGAATTATTAGCAGTAATAGTAATACTAGCAGTCATTGCTTTGATTGCCGTACCACAAATCTTGAATATATTAAATAGAGCAAGATTAAGTGCAGCTGAAGATACAACGAGTGGAATAGCAAAATCAGCAGAAAATTATGTAACAAGTTTTATGTTGCAAAATAGTGGTAATTTTTAATATGATGAAGTAACATTTAAATGTAATGATAATGGATGTATAATACAAAATAATTTAGATGATAGTTATAATAAAGATAGTTTAGAAGAGTTAAATTTTAAAGGTACTAAACCAACTAGTGGCTCTATAACGATAAGTGAAAAGGATTTTAATATAGTTATATAAATAGGAGGTGAGTTAATCCTAGTTAAAAACTAATAAAAATACTTGAAATAAGAAGAAATAGAAAAAAATGGAAGATATATATAATAATGATGAGTGAAAAATTGGATTGTGAATCAATTTATAAAGGTGGAGTAGATGCTGGATTTAATCAAGGTATGGCTTTTGGAATTAGTGAAGGTAAAAAAATAATTGTGAAAATTTTTTAAGATGAAAAATTGATATTAATACAATCGCTACTGCTACATATTTATCTATTAAATAGGTGATCCATAAATATGTATAACATGATTAATTAAAAAGGGTTATATATATTTTTATTTTAAATTTTTTAAATGTTTAATTACTATAATAGATTAGATGGTTTTATATAAATTATTTGGAAAAATTTAAAGTTTTTTATTGTAAAATGAATGAATTTTAAATTTTTTTGATATAATTTATGTAGTTGGTGATTAAAGATGCAAGAAGATATTATTAGACAAAAAATAAAGCAAAAACTTAGTTTAGTGCCTAATAAACCAGGTTGTTATCAAATGAAAAATAAGGATGGAATTATAATTTATGTAGGTAAGGCTAAAAAATTAAAAAATAGACTTAGTTCTTATTTTCGAGGAACACATTATGGTAAGACAGCTAAATTAGTAAGTGAAATTGTTGATTTTGAATATATAGTAGTTGAGTCGGAAATTGAGTCTTTAATTTTGGAAAATAATTTAATTAAAAAATATGATCCAAAATATAATATTTTACTTCGTGATGATAAAAGTTATCCATATATAGAGTTTTTAACTGAAGATGTACCTAAATTATCGATTGTTAGAAATTTAAATCGTAAACGTAAGAAAAATACAAATTTATATGGACCATATCCTAATGTAACAGCGGCTCGAAATACAGTTAATTTATTAAATCGTATGTATCCTTTAAGAAAGTGTAGAACTTATCAAAAGAAACCATGTCTTTATTATCATATTCATGAGTGTTTAGGATATTGTACTCATCAGGTAGATAGTAATGTAATAGAACAAATGAAAAAGGAAATTATTCATTTTTTAAATGGTGATCATTCTTTTATTACAAAAAAGATTGAAAATGAGATGTATCTTCAAAGTGAAAATATGAATTATGAGAAGGCTTTAGAATTAAAAGAAATGTTAGATTACATTAAGGTTGTCTTAACGAAACAAAAAGTTGAAATAAATGCTGATGTTGATACTGATGTATTTGGTTTTTATGCAGATAAGGGTTATTTATCTATTCAGATGTTTTTTATTCGTGGTGGTAAAATTGTTGAAAAACATTCAAAAATTATTCCACTTATAGATGAGATTGATAATCAATTAAATCGTTATATTCAAGTTTTTTATGAAAAAGGTGTTCTTTTACCAAAACAGATAATAGTGCCTGATATTGTTGATGGTAATCTTTTAGCTGAATATTTAAAAGTAAAAATTGTTATACCACAAAAAGGTGTAAAAAATAAATTGGTTGAAATGGCAAATGATAACGCTAAAATATTGTTAGAGGAAAAGTTTGAGTTGATTAAACGTGATGAGGAGAAAACGATAGGAGCAAATGAAGAACTTAAAAATATTTTAGGTTTAGATAAATTGGATCGAATTGAAATTTTTGATAATGCACATCTTTTTGGTACTTTTAATGTATCTGGAATGGTCGTATTTATCGATGGAAAGCCAAGTAAAAATGATTATCGTAAATTTAAAATTACTTTAGATAAAAATGATGATTATGGAACTATGCATGAGGTTATTTATCGAAGATATTTTAGGGTTTTAAAAGATAATTTAAATAAACCTGATTTAATTATTGTTGATGGTGGTATCGGTCAAATTAATGTGGCAAGAGATGTAATATCTTCTTTAGGTTTAAATATTCCAGTAGTTGGTTTGAAGAAAGATGATCATCATGCTACAAAGGCTTTAATGGCTCATGATCCAATTGAAGAAATACCAATTGATCGAAAAAGCAATTTATTTTATTATTTAGAAAGAATGCAAGATGAAGTACATAATTTTACAATTAATTATCATAAACAGTTAAGAAGTAAAGGCAGTTTGTCTAGTACATTAGATAATATAGAAGGAATTGGTCAAAAACGTAAAAAAGAGTTACTTAGAAAATATCATAATTTAACTAAAATGAAGGAAGCTAGTATAGAAGAATTATCAAAAATTGTACCTGAGAATGTGGCTAAAAATTTATTAGATTTTTTAAATAATTTATAATTATTAAATTTATTGTGATACAATATTTTTGGTGGTTATATGGAAAGAATTATTATGCATATTGATGTAAATAATGCTTTTTTATCTTGGACAGCGATTGAACTATTGAATAATGGTTGTAAATACGATATAAGGAAAAGTTATGCGGTGATTGGTGGCGATCCGAAGGCTAGAAAAGGTATTGTGCTTGCTAAATCAATGGCTGCTAAAAAACAAGGGATAGTAACTGCTGAAACTTTATATAGTGCTAAGAAAAAATGCCCCGTTTTAAGAGTTTATCAACCTAATTATAAATTTTATCAAGAAATGTCTCATAAGATGTTTGAGATGTTATATGAATATACATCAGATATTGAAATTGCTTCAATTGATGAATGTTATTTGGATTATACGGGGATTAAAAATAGATATGGTGAGGCACTTGAATTTGCTAAAATAATACAAAAACGTATTTATGATGAGTTAGGATTTACAGTAAATGTTGGTATAGCTAATAATAAATTATGTGCTAAAATGGCTTCTGATTTTGAAAAGCCTTATAAAATACATACTTTGTTTGATAATGAAATTAAGACTAAAATGTGGCCACTTAAAGTTGGTGATTTATTTGGTGTTGGAAAAAAAACAGCTGAAAAATTAAATAAAATTAGTATAAAAACTATAGGTGATTTAGCAAATTGTTCATTTGAACAATTAAATAAATATTTTAAGAATCAAGCTAAATATTTAATTGAGATAGCAAATGGTATAGATGATAGTTTAGTAATAAGTTGTCCACCAGACCCTAAAGGAATAGGTAATGAGATAACATTACCTAAAGATATTACGTCAAAAGATGAGGTATTTAAATCTTTAGATATTTTATCTAAACAAGTTTCTGCTAGATTAAAAAAACAAAATAAGTATACATTAACTGTTACAGTTGTTTTAAAAGATAATCTTTTTAAAAGAAGTTCGCATCAAAAAAAATTAGTGAACGCTATTAGAAATAGTGAAGATATATTAAATGTAGCTAAAGAATTATATATAGAGATGAAATATGATAAACCAATAAGATTAATAGGGATAAGATTAAATAACTTAATTGATACAGCAAGTCATCAAGTATCTATATTTGATGATATGAAAAAAATGGAAGTTGAAAATAGTTTGGAGAAAACAGTTGATTTTTTAAAAGATAAATATGGTTTAGAAATTATAAAAAATTTTGATAATAAATAAAAAAATGTTGTATTTTTTCTTTAATTTATGATAGAATAGTTGCTAGTTTTTTAAAAAGAGGGAAAAAGTATGAATTTTGATGATAAATATTATCATGGTTTAGGTGAATGTTCAAAGTATAATTATAAGGATATAATACTTGAATTAAAAACTTTAGAATTGATATTAAAGTCTAAAGCTATATTAGCTAAGTCATTACAATATACACAAAAAAGTGATAATCGTGTTGGTTTTAATGGAATGAATTATATTTCATTATGTAAAGGTGTTATGGGACGAAATATACATTATTCAGCTTATAAAATGTTTATTGAAGCTTCTATTTCACTAATTTTAGATAGTAAATTACCAAATATTATAAAACCAACTGTTTTATCTAAACATGCAAATCAATATTCTCTTGCTACATTAAAATTTTATAGTAAAGATGATAATAGAGAAAGGTATACTGATTTTCAAGATGAAGTTCAGGTAAAATATAAAATAGATTTATCTAATGTAGTAGCTATTGGTTTTCCTTTAGACTTTTATTTTGCCAAAGCCAAAAATAAAATTAATATAGCAGAAGGCTATTTAAATTTAAAAGAATTATTAAAAAAATACAAATATAATTGGCCAATTTATGATATAAACAATGAAGTTCCATTAAATGATGAATTGGTGTTAACAAAAATTGTAAAATATCAAAAAGGGAAATAAAATGTATTAAAAAATATAGTATATGTAATGTAAAACAAATGAGAAAAATTTATTTGTTTTTTAATTGTTAAATAAAAATATATATTAAACGGCGATGATGTCGACAATGCTGAATCTTTTGGTGTTTACTCAGTTATAATAGTCACAAAATCTACTCTATCTTCTAAATATGGATTTCATGTTTACTAATATCTTTAATAAAGAAGAAAATATCGATGGTGATAAATTAATCAGTTATGATTTAATTAAAGGTGAACATATTTATAATCAAAGTTAAATTTTTAATTAACTATCCAAGGGATAGTTTTTCTTGACTTTTTACAATTAATAAATTATAATAACCAATATGAAATTTAATGGTGATATTATGAATATTAATAAATTAAGATTTGTTATACCTTATTATGATATTGAAAAACATAAAGTATTTTATTATGATGAAGAAAAAAATTATAAACCTATAAAGATATTTAATAAAATTGGACTAAATGCAGAAGTTACCGATTATGCTTATTTAATAATGGAAACAAAAAATTATGCCTTAAAACAAAAGAATGATCCTTTTTATTTTATGAGAGTATATGATATTGATAAAAAAATTTTTGAAATAAAATCAAATTTTGATAGAATAGGTTTTCGTCCTATATTAGATTATACAAAAACATCATTACCAACTGAAGAAATAGTTGGAGATGGATATGGAAATCAAATCTTGAAATTTGGTTTCTTCCCTCAAACAATTATAGAAAATCCATCTTATGATACGACCAGTGAATATAGCCATACAGGTCATCAATATTCAAGCTTTTTGGGTGTGTCAGATTTCAGAATAAAAAGTTTAAAAGCGTATTGGTCAGAAGATGGTAGATATGTTATTGATGGTAAACATGGGTTCAAAGTAGAACCAATTATTTGGTATGTAGATACAAAAAATAAACTATTAATTTCTAAAAATGTTATTTTACATGGCATAAGTGCTAGAGATTTAAATTGTTATATCTATGAATATTTCTTAAAAGAAATAATGCAAGGAGAAGTGCTAAAAGATAAACTTAGTATAGTTGTACCTAATAGAGAAAATGTTACTGATATAAAAAATATAGATATGGATTTTGAAGAACAAATTAAAGAATTTAGTGAATTAGAAGAAGAAAAATTAGAATTAAATGCCATAAATATTACTACTTTTGGTCAGGGTTTATCCGAACATGCTAAAGCCATATCCGATGCTTCCTTCGAAGTTGTAAATATAATTGATAATGATAGTATATATAGTATTAAAGATGAAGTTTCTAAATTAAATCAAAGGAAAAAATCTAGTTTTATTTTTAGTAAAAACTATACACCAGAAGAAATAACACAAAATAATAAATTGATTTTAACTAATATCGAAAAATCGTTAACTGAACAACAACAGATAATGTTAAAACAAATAAAACAATTTGATTATACTAAAAAATTAATAGCTATTTTTATTAAACGTTTAAATAATTATTTAGAACAAATAAAAAAAGTTTTAGCTGAATTTAATAATTCTACTAACAATAATAATTTAGATAGTATTGATTGCAAAACAATTCAAATTATTTTAGAAAATCAGTTATCTAATTATGAAAAGGCAATTCATGTTCACACTATTCAATATCAAAATATCGATTTATTATTTAGAAATTATGCGATATCGTATAATAACTTATTAACTTATCAAAATACCATTTTACCGGGTTTATTTACAGCAGTGGCAATTCAAAATAGTTTGTTGACACAACAAGAAAATTTAAATTTAATATCAAAAATTGATACTTTATTAGATGATATTATAAGTACAAATAATCAATTTTTACAAAGTAGTAAACAAATAGAAAATTTAGAATTTTTAAATGAATTGTCAGTAGAAAATGAAGATTTCAAAACCGAAAATCAAGAAACAAAAGTTTTCGTAAAAAAATAATTGAAAATATAAATTTATATGTTATAATACTAATAGATATTTAAAAAACGTTGATGAAGAAGTAGTAATAAAAGATTTATTTAAAGAGAGTTAGTGGTTGGTGGAAACTAATAATAATATTTTATGAATTCGTCTTCGGAGTTTTATAAAAGAAAATTTATGACGGTAACGCGTTATAGTTCCAAGATAGATTTTTTATCTATAAATTAAGGTGGTACCACGTAACACACGTCCTTATCTAGGATAGTGTGTTTTTATTTTTTAGGAGGAAAATTATGAAAGAAGAAATAAAAAAGGTTAAAGAAGAATTAGTTGAAAAATTAAAAAATGTTAATTCTGTCAAAGAATTAAATGATTTAAAAGTTGAGTATTTGGGTAAAAAAGGACCAATTACAGAAATTTCTAGTAGAATGCGTGATTTATCTAGTGATGAAAAAAAAGAGGTGGGAATTTTACTTAATGATTTACGTAATGAAGCCAATACTTTGTTTGATGACTTAAAAAATAAATTAGAAAGTGAAGCCTTAAATAAAAAATTAGAAAGTGAAAAAATTGATATTAGTTTACCTGCAACAAAAATCAAAAGAGGAAGTAAGCATCCAATGAGTTTAACCATTGAAGCAATTGAAGATTTATTTGTTTCAATGGGATATGATGTTGTAAGTGGACCCGAATTAGAAAGTGATGAATATTGTTTTGAACGCTTGAATTTACCAAAAGGTCATCCTGCACGTGATATGCAAGATAGTTTTTATATTACTGATGAATATTTACTTAGAACGCAAACATCATCAGTTCAGGCTCGATATATGATGAGCCAAGATGAAAAAAAGACAATTAGAATTATTGTACCAGGTAAAACTTATCGAAGAGAAGATGATGCTACACATGCTCCACAATTTTCTCAAATCGAAGGATTAGTTATCGATAAAAAAGAAAATAATGTTTCTTTAGCTGATTTAAAAGGAACTTTAGAAATTTTTGCAAGAAAAATGTTAGGTGAAAATTTAGAGCTTAGATTTCGTCCTAGTTATTTTCCATTTACTGAGCCATCATATGAGGTAGATGTTACTTGTTTTAAATGTGGAGGAAAAGGTTGTAGTTTATGTAAACAAACTGGTTGGATTGAAGTTTTTGCAGCTGGTATGGTTCATCCTAATGTTTTAAGGATGAATGGTTATGATCCTGACGTTTGGGGTGGTTTTGCTTTTGGACCAGGTTGGGATAGAATTACTATGTTTAGATATGGTATACCTGATATTAGATTAATGTATCAAAATGATATAAGGTTTTTAAGTGAATTTGATAGGAAGGATGAAGACTAATGATATTATCTAGAAAATTTGTAAGTGATTATGTTTCTCTAGATGAAAATTTATCGATAAAACAAATTGCTGAAGATATGACAAGAGTTGGTAATGAATATGATAAATGTCAAAAATTAATCGAAGCTGACAATTTAGTTATTGGAAAAATAATTGCTTGTGAAAATCATCCTGATAGTGACCACTTGCATGTTTGCCGTGTCGATGTCGGTAGTGATATTTTGCAAATTGTTTGTGGAGCTCCAAATGCTCGTGTTGGTATTAAAGTAATTGTTGCAAAAGTTGGAGCCAATTTACCAGAGATTACGATTAAAAAAAGTACAATTAGAGGAGTAGAATCTAATGGTATGATGTGTTCGATAAAAGAATTAGGTTTAGAACATAAATTTTTGAAGAAAGAAGATATTGAAGGAATTGCGGAATTACCTGATGATGCTAAAGTTGGTGAAGATCCAATCAAGTATTTAGAGTTAGATGACGAAATTATCGATTTTGAATTGACGGCTAATCGTGGTGATTTATTAAGTGTATTAGGGCTTGCTTATGAATTAGGCGCTATTTATGATAAGAAGGTTAAGGATATTGATTTATCATATAAAGAAATAAATAAAGATATAAATGATGAATTTTCAATCGATGTTCAAACGGATAATTGTAAATTATTATTAACTAAAAAAGTTAGTGATTTAGTAATTAAAGAAAGTCCTGCTTTTATAAAAAATCGTTTAATGGCTTGTGGTATTAGACCAATTAATAATGTTGTTGATATTTCTAATTATGTTATGTTAGAAACAGGACAACCGCTACATTTTTATGATGCGAATTTGTTAGGTAATAAATTGGTTGTTAGAATGGCTAAACCAGGTGAGCATTTAACTACTTTGGATAATATTGAAAGAGTATTAGATGAAAATGATATTGTTATTTCTAAAGAAGATGAAGCAGTTGGACTAGCTGGAGTTATGGGTGGTTTATCGACTGAAGTAGAAGAAAATACTAAAAGTATTATTATTGAATCGGCAATTTTTGATTCGATTAAAGTTCGTAAAACTAGTAAAAAAATATTAAGAAGTGAAGCATCTAATCGTTTTGAAAAAGGTCTTGATCCTAAAAGAACTTATATGGCAATTAATAGGGCTTGTCATTTATTAGAAAAATATGCCGATGCGAAAATTTATCAAGGTATGTTGAGTTATGATAAAACTGTCAAAGATGATAAAGTAATTGATATTACTGTTCAAAATATTAACAATGTTCTAGGAACTGAACTTGATGTAGCAACTATTATGAATGTCTTTTCTAAATTAGGTTTTAAATCTATAAATAATGGTGATAATATCAAAGTAGAGGTACCAACTAGAAGAATTGATATTTCGATTAAGGAAGATTTAATTGAAGAAGTTGGTCGAATTTATGGTATTAATAATATAAAAGGTAAATTACCTAAACTTTCAATTAAACAAGGAAGTTATGATAAAACAACTAGACAAATAAGACAGAAATTAGTTGATTTAGGATTAAATGAAGTTTTAACACAAATATTTTTAAATGATGAAGTAGCATATAAATATTGTGATAAAGATTATGAAATAGTTAAATTGTTAGATCCATTATCTGTTGAAAAAAATGCTCTTCGTTATTCATTAATACCATCTTTATTAAAAGTATATGAATATAATAAAGATAGAAATTTAAAAGATATTACTATTTTTGAAATGGCTAAAGGTTTTTATAAAAAGGATTCAAAATTTGGGGAAGATAATAAACTTTGTATTTTAATGACTGGTGATTATTATTTAGAACTAGGTAATAAAAAGTCTGTAGATTTTTATATTATTAAAGGAATAGTTGAAGAATTGTTGCATTTTTTAGGCTATGATAATCGTTATAGTTTTGTAATAAATGATATACCTTCTTATTTACATCCAGGACAATCTGCTAACATAAATGTTAATGGTAAAAATATAGGTATAATTGGTAAATTGCATCCAAATGTTGCTAAAAATATTTATGTTGCTGAAATTAATTTAGATAATTTATTAGAAAATAGAGTATCTAGATTGAAATATAAGGATATTTCTAAATATCCAAGTGTTGTAAAAGATTTAGCTTTTATTGTAAATAAAGATGTAAGTAATGAAGATATAATTAAAGTGATTAAGAAATCTGGTGGAAAATTACTTACTAATATCGAAGTATTTGATCTATATACTGGTGAGAATGTTGGTAAAGATGAGAAATCAATTGCTTATTCATTGACATTTTCGGATATGACTAAAACGTTAAGTGATGAAGAAGTAATGACTATTTTTAATAAAATTATTTTAGATGTTGAAAATAAAATAGGTGCTAAATTAAGAGATAAATAATCTCTTTTTTTCTTGCTTTTTTGTGAATATAATATTATAATATTGGGCACATGTTTAATATTATTTTTTAGGGGTGAAAATTATGAATAGTATTAATGATAAGTCTTCGCTGTTGGATATTAAGAAGAAGGTAGCAGATATTTTAGAAAGTGATATGGATGTAAATCAAAAAAATATATTAATAAAGCCATATTATGATTTAGTTTTAAAGGCTACTGGTCAATTGACAAATGAAATTAATATTTTAAAAACAATTGATACTAGGGAAAGTGATATAGCAAATATTATTTTAAATTGTAAAAAGGTAGATAGTTTTGATAAAAATAAGGTAAATGGTTCTGATTATTTAGCAAATAAAATTAATATTTCTAATTATATACCACTAATTAATTCTTTTTCAAACGGTTCTGATTTTGATATATTAAATGAGGTTATACCTAGTGATAATTTTTATGATACAATAAATAAATTAATTTCGCATTATTTGTTAGAGAAGATTACATTACAGAGATTAATTGGTGAGGAAAATACTGATATATTTGAAATGGAAGCAATTAAGTTAGAAATGATTATGGAAAATTTATTACGTTTGAGGAATACTATTCAAAAAGAAGTTGTTAATAATAAATTAGTATATGCAACAACTTTGCGTGATAATATTATTTTTTTAAGTGATATAGCTTCTATCGCACCAGAATATTATAGTTCTATTTATCAAGCTTTTTCATCGATAATTGATGGACGCTTTAAAAATAATAAACTTTTAAAAAAAATAGGTGAAAGTGTAAAAAAACCAATTTCTCAAGTTAGAGATAATCAAATTAGAGTATTTTATAAGCCACTAGAAAATGATATATATTTAATATTAGGAGCTGTAGTAAAAAAAATTGATTGTGCTCCTTATTATATTTCATATATTAAAAATGTATCTATTACTGCTTATAATTTTTTAGAAAAATATTTGAATATGAGTGATAATGAAAAGGAATTATTATTAAAAGATGGTGAAAATATAACTAATCAAGCTATTAATATTTTAACAAAAAGAAAATAGTATTAGAAAAAATGGTGATATTATGGAAGAATTATTGAATGATGTTAATGATGAGATGAATAGAATCCTTGATTTTGATTTTGAAAATGAGGATGAATTAAATTTTTTTAGAGAAAATATTCAGCAATATTTTGATTATAGTCGTAATAAAGCTAGTGAAGATCATTTAGAATATAATTCTTTGGATTATGTAAATTTATTTTTAATTTGTTATCGTTCATTTTATAATAATGATAATTTTGATGAATTAAAAAAAATGATTACTGATAATCAAGATATTTTAAATGAAATTATGGATAATTCTAGTTGTGTAATTAAATATGATATTGACTGTTTAATTGAATATGCTGAAAAATTGAATTATTCTAATAAAATAAAGGGTTTAGATGATATTATACCAATAAAATTTTTTAAGTTATTGATATGTTTAGATTCTAGTTTAATTGAGGGTACAATTTTTGATAATGATAAATGTATTGATACGATTAAAAGAGTGTTGATAGCTAATTATTTTGAATTTGAAGCAAAATTGAAAATTGAAAATATATTGAATATGATGATTGATTCTAATGTAATGTTAATATTAAATAGCTTTTTAATTTTTAAAAAAATAAATGAAGAACAAATAAATAAATATATTATTTTAGTTTATGAAAGTTTATATAGAAATAATAATGTAGCTGAAATTGTAAAAAAAATTAATAATTATTATAGTGGCTTAATAGTTTATCATAATAAAAGTCTTATTAGACAAAATAAAGTCGTTGGTGAGTATTTATATATAAGTAAATATTTAAATAAGTATTTAAATTCTGATTTAAAAATTTTTAATATAGATTTTAATACATTAAAAAATATTGACGAAAATATATTATTAAAATTATATAAAAATGGTTTTAAGATAAATTCTTTATACTGCGAAGAACTATTAGATAGTCGTGATAATCTTTTCAAAGAAAATTCTGTGTTTTTTAAAGGTAAATTGATTGATAGTGGCTATGATATTAATAAGATAGAAGAAAGAAAACTTAATTTTTTATTAAAATATGGTAATATAGATAATATAATTAATAACATTAAATACGTTAAAAAATTGGAATATAGATTATTTGATATGTATTCTGATAATGGGTTATATATACTTGTTAATACAAATATACAAATTTTAGAAAATTTAAACAATTTAATTTTAAAACGCATTATAACACCTAGTTTATTAGAAAATTATCCACAGATATTTTTTGATAAGGATAAAATAAGTGATGTGGTTGGTTTATATAGTACAGTTATTAATAATATTAATTTAATTGATATTAATTATAATTTAGAAAGTGAAAAAATAAATGATTTATTAATTTTAGATAATTCATTATTAAAGGCAAATATTGATTGTTTAAAAAAATATAGTAATAAAATAAACGTAAATATTTTAAAAAATAATCATTTATTGGATTATGTTGATTTGTTTATTGAATTAGGATTAGTTGATTATTTAGATGATAATATTAATTTGATTGATAATAATAGTATTTTATTTCTTCAAAGAATATATATAGCTCGTTTAATGGATTTAAATATTTTAAAAAATGAAAAGATAAATCCTATGTTACTAACTGGTGCCAATTTTTATATTCCTGATTCTAAATTGAATGATTATATTATAAATGATACTGAAAAATATCTTCCTGAAAATATTAGAAATTTATTTGAAAAAAATGATAGAAATATAATGGCAGATGTTGATTTAAATAAATTAGATGATTATATTGAAGATGAATTAACTTATAAAATAGGTAATACATTTATTTCAAAAAATAAAATTATAAGAAATTATAATTGTTTAAAAACTAATATAGATTTAACGGAAGAAGATAAATTATTCTATTCTATGATATATGGTTCAATTTTATCTAAAAGTCAAATTGAAGAAATAAAATCTTTAATTTTTATGAAAGAAAAACAAATGATAAAAAATATTAAACTATAAATTGTTTTGAGTTTAATTTTAAAAATAATTTATCAAACATGGTAAATTATTTTTTTTGGTAATTATAATATACAGATTTTTAAAATCTGTATAACAATTTAAAAAATCTGTGATAAATAGATAACAAATTTAGACAAATAGTCATTTTACAATGAATTATATATATGATATTTTACTAAACGAAGGAGGAATTCATGAATATAACTTTGAAAACTAAATTAAAACCGGGAGAAATAATTCCATTAAACATGGATTTCATGTTTACTAATATCTTCAATAAAGAAGAAAATATCGATATATTAGAAAAATTCTTATCAGATTATTTTGAAATACCTTTAAATGAAATTAAAGGAAATATAAAATTATTAAAAAGAAAATTACCAGTCAATAATAAAAAAGAAGCTAGTAATGAAGTAGATCTAATACTAAAATATAATAATCAATATATTAATATAGAATTATCAAATGAAAGAAGATCAACAGGAGTAATTAC